>JAQBYL010000390.1 GCA_027622495.1 Pseudomonadota bacterium | reverse complement strand
CGATCAGGTGATTGTTCAACTCCCAGTCGAGAAAGCCTTCTTTGCCAAACGGTTCATCAGACATCACCAGCTCAAACACCTGTTCGAGCATCCGGCCCTGCATGTATTCATCCGCGTGCTGCATCAGCGCGGCAGACTGCGCGTCCAGCTCGAAAAATCTCTCATAGACTACCGGCACGATGTCGCCGAGCGTTTCGGCACATTCAGACAGCGTTTCGGTAATCAGATCAGTTGCATTCGTGGGCATCTAGGGTCGTACCTCGTAATACAGATTGCTCGGGTCCTGGAAATCATGTTCCTGGAAACGCCCGAAACCTGCCTCGGCCACCATGCGCTGCGCAACTTCAGGGTTGAACCCCAGGGTTCCAAGACCCGCGCCACCCGGTTCTGAGAGTGCCGATGACATGCACGCAGACACAGAAAAACCGTAGAACATGGCAAGCAGCGGATTACGCATGTTCTGCTTGAAATCTGCGGCGCTGCGTATGTCTTTGATCAACCAGGTGCCATCATCTTTCATGGCTCGGCGGATCGCTGCGATCACTTGCACCGGATGCGTCATGTCGTGGATACAGTCAAAGGTAATCAGAAAATCGTAGGTTGGTTCCACAGGCAGAGCCTCGCCCCCGGCAACATGCAACTTTACATTGGTGAGACCGAGTTCATCGGCTTTCTGCTGACATCGGTCGATTGCATGCTGGCTGGGATCAAAGCCATGAAACGTCGACTTCGGAAAGGCCTGCGCCATGGTAAACAGCGCCACCCCACCACCACACCCGACATCGGCCGCGGTGGCCCCTTCGGTAAGCTTGTGCACAACTCCATCAAGGGCAGGCAGAATATTGGGCAGGAGTTCCCGTTTGGTCCAGGGGCCGAGCATGCGTTCGGTGCGATGGGCGGCATTCGGTCCGAGATCCTGATAAGACACGCCTATACCGGTCTTGAACGCATCAACCAGCCTATCCACTGTCGCTGGTGGGGTCGCACCGGAAAAAGCACCCGCGGCAAATGCAGGGCTCGTCTGCTCTTCGGCCAGCACCGCCGCACCCACAGGGGTAAGTTCAAATCGATCACCGTCGAGAAAGTTCACCAGCCGGGCCGCAGCCTGGCCACGCAACCACTCGAGTAACCAGCGTTCCTTAAGACCAGTGCGATCGGCGAGTTCCGCTGCACTCAGCGGTCCGGCACCGTTCATGGCCTGGTACAGACCCAGTCGATCGCCAATGTGAATCATCAGCGAGACCATCTCGCCCTGCTTAAAGCTCCACACCGAAAAGGCATAGCGCTTGAGTTCATCCGGGTCAACCTGGCTCGCGGTCATGTCGCTCATCTGTGTCCCCTCATCATCGGTTATTTCGCATCTTTTCAAGGTGCTACCTTAAGTGTCAAAGATCGCAGCCATTGGGCCTGGATGCAAATATCTGGCGCCAGACGAAGCCTTCAAAGCCGTGATATTCTCCCCGCATAGAACTGGAGGATGAAGGCCATGCAGCCAATCAAATACGTCGACGCTCTTGGAGAATATTACGGTTCCATGGGCCACCCGCCCTACCGCTGGACCATCAACGAAACTGCCCCCTTACATCGCCTGTCAAAATCCCTGTCTGAATGCACCGTGAGTCTGCTGACCTCGGGTGGGGTTTCACAGTGCTCCATGCCGGCCTTCAATCCGGACGCACGCAACGATCATCGCCTGGATGCAATCGACCGCGACATCAGCGCCACCGACTTCCAGGTGCACGACAGTTACTACGACCACAGCGATGCCGATGCAGACATCAACTGCATTTTCCCGATCGACCGGCTGCGTGAACTGGCGGCAAACGGGGAGATCGGTGCGGTGGCCAATCGGTTCTGGAGTGGCTTCATGGGCCGCATCTACAACAGAAGTAAAATCACCGACGAGACCGGGCCTGCATTTGCCGATGCATTGATGGAAGATCGTGTCGACATCCTTGTCGCCGCCCCGTCCTGACCTCTCGACCACCAGACCGTGGGTCTGGTCAGCCGTTTACTCGAAGAGCGTGGCATTGCAACCGTTTGTGTTGCCACCGGGCGTGATCTGATCAATCTGGTCAAAGCACCCCGCGCGCTGTTCGTAAATCATCCGATGGGCAACAACTTTGGCGCGCAAGGTGACAGCGCCATGCAGACAGACATTCTGCGCACGGCGCTCGCCATGATCGTAAACACCGAAGTCGGTGGTGAGCTGAAAGACTACCCAACCAACTGGGCAAAGCCATTCCAGTTTGCCCCCGGTGGCGCGCGCAAGCCCGATCAACAATCAGAAGGTTTTGCGGTAAAAGCGCAACAACGCTAACCAGAACCAGAGAGGGGCGATTCGCCCCTTATCAGGTCTGTTTGTTAAACGCTTTCGCAAACGCGTTTGCCATTGCACCTTCCGGCTTTGGCTTATCCTTCGCTACAGTGGGACGTTCGCCGCCCTTGCGCTGTCGTTTTCTGGCCTTGCTGTCGCGGGGTTCAGTTGTTGCGACAGCCGCTGGTGCCTCTGGCGGTTTCTCATCAAGACGCATCGACAGACTGATCCGTTTGCGATCGACATCCACCTCCAGCACCTTCACGTGCACGACATCTCCAGCCTTGACCACTTCGTGGGGATCTTTCACAAAGCGATCCGCAAGCATCGATATGTGCACCAGACCGTCCTGATGCACGCCCACGTCCACAAAGGCGCCGAAGTTGGTGACGTTGGTGACCACCCCTTCCAGCACCATCGCGGGCGTCAGATCTTTGAGATCGTTGACGCCGTCTGCGAACGTAGCAGTCTTGAACTCCGGGCGTGGATCGCGACCGGGTTTTTCGAGCTCACGCAGAATGTCCTGCACCGTCAACAACCCGAACTTCGCATCCACATATTGCTGGGCTTGCGCTGATTTCAGCACCGAAGGTTCGCGCAGTACTTCGCTGATCGGCTTGTTCAGATCTTTGAGTATCCGCGCAACCAATGTATAGGCTTCCGGATGCACGGCCGAAGCATCAAGGGGATTGTCGCCACCGTTGATGCGTAAAAACCCGGCAGCCTGTTCAAACGCCTTTGGTCCCAGACGGGGAACTGAAAGCAGATCTTTCCGGTTACGAAACGCTCCGTCCTGATCGCGCTTAGTCACAACGTTTTCAGCCAGGCTCGGTGACAGACCGGCAATCCTCGATAGCAGCGGCACAGAAGCAGTATTCACATCTACACCAACGCTGTTCACACAGTCCTCCACCACGGCATCCAGGCTTCGCGAGAGTCTGGCCTGGCTCACGTCGTGCTGATATTGACCCACACCGATCGATTGCGGGTCGATCTTTACCAGTTCCGCGAGTGGATCCTGCAGGCGCCGGGCGATAGAAACTGCACCACGCAGGCTCACATCGAGCTCAGGGAATTCGTTCGCCGCGAACGCCGATGCGGAATACACGGACGCACCCGCTTCCGACACCATAACTGAATGCAGATTGAGGGCGGGTTTGTCGCGCATCAGTTGTGCTAGCAGCGCCTGCGTCTCACGTGATGCGGTGCCGTTACCGATGGCAACCAGATCGACTTTGTGCCGCGAACTCAGCTCAGTGAGGGTGGCCAGGCTAGCCGCGATCTCTTTTCTCGGCTGGAATGGATAGATGGTTGCCGTATCCAGCAGCTTGCCATTGGCATCGACCACCGCCACCTTAACCCCGGTTCGAATGCCCGGATCCAGCCCCATGGTGACTCTCTGGCCGGCCGGTGCCGCCAACAACAGATCGTGAAGATTGCGGGCAAACACGCGAATGGCTTCTTCTTCTGCCGTTTCGCGCAGATCGGTGAGCAACGTTGTCTCGATCGACATCGAAAGCTTTGTCCGCCAGGTCATGCGCACCACCTCTGCAAGCCAGGTGTCGGCTGGTCGGTTACGATTGTGTAGTTGATAGTGACCGGCAATGAGACGTTCGCAGGGACCGTGCTCGATACTCCAGCCGGTCTGCTCGAGTTCTTCCGGCAACTTCAGCGCCAGTTTCAGCACACCCGATGCACGACCGCGAAACAGCGCCAGGGCGCGATGCGGTGGAACCTTGGCGAGCGGTTCTGAGTATTCAAAATAGTCACGGAACTTGGCCCCTTCCTCGGCTTTTTCAGGCAGCACCTGCGAGGTCAGAACGCCGCGATCGCAAAGGAGCTGGCGCAACGCAGCCAGCAACTCGGCATCCTCGCTGAATCGATCCGTCAGCACCATGCGTGCGCCTTCAAGGGCAGCTTTTACGTCAGCAACCCCCGGATTGTCACCGGCGGGTGTGGTGAAAGGTTC
>JAQBYL010000389.1 GCA_027622495.1 Pseudomonadota bacterium | reverse complement strand
CTAAGTCCCTTTCGCGGGCCGTGATGCGACTGACCAAGCGGACAAAATTGACTTCGCAGAAGGCAAGTTTTGGGAGCGAGGGGATCGCGGAGCGATCGGGTGCGGTCCGCGAAATTGATTCCACCACCTCCCCTGAACCCGGCATTAGCAGCACATTTTGAATTTCACCAAACTTCGGGCAGAATGCCGCTCCTCAATGACAATCGAGTTGTAACCAGCCTGATGGCGAAAGAAGAACAGATCGAGATGGAAGGGACCGTGGTGGACACTCTGCCGAACACAACCTTCCGTGTGGAGCTCGACAACGGTCACGTTGTAACGGCACATATATCCGGCAAGATGCGTAAGAACTACATCCGCATTCTGACCGGCGACAAGGTCAAAGTGGAGTTAACACCCTACGACCTCAGCAAAGGCCGCATCACCTTCCGGCAATAAACCCCCGCTTCAGACCGGCTGCGTACTAAACGCTGGCTGAAAAGCATGCCAGCGCCTTTCAGGTGATCAGCTGCCTTTCGGAATCAGCTCCAGCGCCAGGTCATCGTTTTCTACGGTCACCTTTACCGAGCCACCCTTGGCCAGTTTGCCGAACAGCAGATCTTCGGCCAGTTGCCGCTTGATGCGCTCCTGGATCAGACGTTGCATGGGTCTGGCGCCCATGGTCTGGTCGTAGCCCTCGCGAGCAAGCCAGTCCCTTGCGGCGGCGTCGACCTCGAAGGAAACGTGTTTGGTATCAAGCTGTGCCTGAAGTTCGGTCAGGAACTTATCAACAACGGTTTTGATCACTTCCATGTTGAGCGAAGAGAACTGCACGATGGCATCAAGCCGGTTGCGGAACTCCGGGTTGAACATCTTCTTGATCGCTTCCATGCCATCGCTGGTGTTGTCCTGTTCGGTAAAACCGATGGAGGCACGGGCGAGATCCTGTGCACCTGCATTGGTGGTCATGATCAGAATCACATTCCGGAAGTCTGCTTTGCGACCGTTGTTATCGGTGAGGGCACCGTGGTCCATTACCTGCAGCAGCAGGTTGAACACTTCGGGATGGGCTTTTTCGATCTCGTCGAGCAGCACCACACTGTGCGGATGTTTGGTGACCGCCTCGGTCAGTAGACCACCCTGATCAAAACCAACGAATGCGGGCGGTGCGCCAATCAATCTGGAAACGGTGTGCCGCTCCATATATTCCGACATGTCGTAGCGCAGCAGCTCAACGCCCATGATATTGGCGAGCTGTTTGCACACTTCGGTTTTGCCCACACCGGTAGGACCGGCGAACAGGAAAGAACCGATTGGCTTTTCGCCCGCTTTCAAGCCAGCACGCGAAAGCTTGATTGCAGATCCCAGCTGTTTGATCGCCTCGTCCTGGCCGAACACAACCATCTTGAGTTTTTCTTCGAGGCCTTTGAGCGCTTCTTTGTCTGACGACGAAACCTGGTGTGACGGTATGCGGGCGATTTTTGCAACCACCTGTTCGATATCGCCGGCTGAGATGCTCTTCTTGCGTTTTGATACAGGCAACAACTGTTGGGCAGCACCCGCTTCGTCAATGACGTCGATCGCCTTGTCTGGCATGAACCGGTCAGTGATGTACTTGGCGGCCAGTTCAGAAGCAGCACGCAGAGCCGGGTCGGTGAAACGGATGTTGTAATGATCCTCGAAACGCGACTTCAGGCCTTTCAGAATTTTGTAGGTGTCTTCTATATCCGGTTCCAACACATCCACTTTCTGAAAGCGACGTGACAGAGCCCGATCCTTATCGAAGATGCCGCGATACTCCTGATAGGTTGTAGAACCCATGCACATGATCTCGCCAGACGTCAGGACCGGCTTCAGCAGATTGGAGGCATCCATGACCCCACCGGACGCAGCACCGGCGCCGATGATGGTATGCACTTCGTCAATAAACAGAATGGCGCCTTCTTCCTTCTTCAGTTCGTTCAGCACCATCTTGAAACGTTTTTCGAAATCGCCGCGATACTTGGTTCCGGCAAGCAGTGCACCAAGGTCGAGAGCGTAGATGGTTGATTTTGCGACAACATCAGGGACTTCACCATCAACAATACGTTTGGCAAGGCCTTCAGCGATAGCTGTTTTACCTACACCGGACTCACCAACCAGCAGCGGATTGTTTTTACGCCGCCGACACAGAATCTGGATCACCCGTTCAACTTCAAACTCGCGACCCACAAGCGGGTCGACACGACCATTGCGGGCCTGTTCGTTCAGGTTAGTGGCAAAGGCTTCAAGGGCACTTTGTTGACCGGCGCCAGCCCCGCCCTCTTCGTCTTCAACCGCACTCGGATTGACCTCTTCCGGCTGACCGAGCACCTTCGAGATCCCATGCGCGACGTAGTTGACCACATCGATGCGGGCGACCTGTTGCTGCTTGAGCAGGAATACCGACTGGCTTTCCTGTTCGGAGAAAATGGCGACCAGCACATTGGCACCGGTCACTTCTTTTTTACCTGAAGACTGCACGTTAAATACCGCCCGCTGCAGAACACGTTGAAAGCCGAGGGTAGGCTGAGTTTCGCGCTCCGCATCTCCGGCGGGGATGAGGGGGGTGGTGGAGTCGATGTATTCCTTCAGATCCTGGCGCAGTCGATCAACATCAGCGCCGACGCGGTCGAGCACGTCGAGGGCGACGGTGTTATCGAGCAAGGCCAGGAGCAGATGCTCCACAGTCATGAACTCATGACGGTTCGCCCGTGCTGCGCGGAACGCATCGTTCAAGGTTGCTTCTAGGTCTTTACTTAGCATGTTCGAATCTTCTTCCCTGCTAATCCGTCATTTCTACTGTTGAGATCAAGGGGTGATCATTCTCTTGAGCATATTGATTCACTTGATCAGATTTAGTTTCCGCAATATCCCGGGGAAAGATACCCACCACAGCGCTGCCCTGGGTATGTACCACCAGCATGATCTGGGTGGCCTTTTCCCGATTCATGGTAAAAAACCGCTCCAGCACATGCACCACAAACTCCATTGGTGTGTAGTCGTCATTCAGGAGAATGACCTTATACATCTGCGGCTTTTTGAGCTTGGGTTTGCTGACTGCAGTTGCAAGCCCACCTTCGCGGTTAGGTTTGCCATCATCATCGCCATCGTGTGCTCTCGGGCCACGCTTATTCATAATACTGCTTGTTTGGCTGCCGGTTGTCTCGTGTGCGACCGGTTGCCGATAGTTAAAGTAAGGTCGCCGGCGGATTTTACAAGGAACGGAGTCAAAAAGTCTTTGCCGGATCGACATATTCCAATCTGGCAATCCACCCTGCCGGGATTGAAATAGAACCTGCGTTTGCTGCAAGTGCCCTCCCTTGACTCTCCCCAAAAATGGGAGGAAAGTCACGATCGGGGAAGGAATAACCATCAGCGGATCACAGGTTGTTGAGGGGGGCACGCTATGGCAATCGGTAAGGTCAAGTGGTTTAACAACGCCAAAGGGTATGGATTCATACTACTCGATGACGGTGGTGATGACCTGTTTGCGCATTACTCGTCTGTCGAGATGGACGGCTACAAGACATTAAAAGCCGGCCAGGATGTGGAATTTGAGGTGCTGGAAGGGCCGAAAGGTCTGCACGCAATTAACATCCGCAGCACAGGCGAAGCTGGGCTGGGGTGACTGTCGAACCGGATGCTTTCAATGGCGCCGCACAACGGCCACTTGCCATCGCAAGAGAAGCAAAGTAACCCCAACCCTCGCGGGTCAACGGGTACGGTTTGCGAGTCTTTATCGGGCCAGGTGTGGCACTTGGCCCGATTGCTATCTGCATGCCTCGGACTAATCCATCGCCTCGATCATCGCATCGCCAAACTCAGAACATTTGAGAAGCGTTGCACCGGTCATCAGGCGCTCGAAGTCGTAGGTAACCTTGGCCTGACCGATCGCGCCTTCCATGCCGGTGATGATCTTGTCTGCCGCTTCACGCCAGCCCATGTGCCGCAGCATCATCTCGGCCGATAAAATCAACGAACCGGGGTTCACCTTGTCCTGACCAGCGTACTTGGGCGCGGTGCCGTGGGTTGCTTCAAACAACGCAACGTCGTCCCCAATATTCGCCCCGGGTGCTATCCCGATACCGCCCACCTGGGCAGCCAGCGCATCAGAGATGTAGTCGCCGTTCAGGTTCATGGTGGCAAGCACGTCATACTCGTCAGGCCGGGTCAGGATCTGCTGCAGCATGGCGTCTGCAATCATGTCTTTGATCACGATAATTTTGCCGGTCGTCGGGTTCTTCAACTGATGCCAGGGACCACCATCCAACGGTGTCGCACCAAACTCTCTGACTGC
>JAQBYL010000388.1 GCA_027622495.1 Pseudomonadota bacterium | reverse complement strand
CATGGCTGAACACCCGCCCACTGTTTAGGCAGGAGATGAACTTGGTGTGGGTCGATCGCAACAGGCCCGGAAGATCCCCTACCCGTCCAATCCATGGCGTTTCGCAACCCGGAAATTTCGCCATCCGGAGACAGGATCGCAGTGACAGTGGGTGCCTCTGGCAGTGCAGACGTCTGGATCTATGCACTGGAGCGCAACACTCTGTCGCGTCTGATGTTCGATGGCGGTGCGAGTTCCAGCGATGGGCAACTGATGGTCAAGGTCACTACGATAGCTCGAACGACCCGAATTTTGACCCAGGCAACCTCGGAGATTGGAACGGAGGCGAGCACAGTCTGGATAATCTGGTCTTGCTGTGTTCGCACCATCATCGGTTATTGCATGAAGGGGGGATGCAGCTCGTCTCAACTGAGGACGGGAAGTTCCGGTTTCTTCGATCAGATGGCAGGCCGGTGGAAGTGCATCGATACGGGACCGAAACGCGAGAAGTTGCAGAGGTGAGAGAGACCGCGCCGGTCTATCAACTTGGAACAATTACTCAACCGAAGCGACTCGCTGACTTTCCGCGGAACCTCGAACGTGTTCAGCTTTGCAAAATTGGCTTGACGATCGGTTGATCTAAAAACGTTACTTTCTGCTGAAGCGGACTGCGCACGGCAAACCGGCTTTCCGCAGAAAGTGGATCGCACGGAGGGGCTGGGGAGCTATGCACGACCATCCGACCGAAGCACCTTTCGAACAAACGCCTCAACGCGAGTTGGATCTTTGCGGCCCTGCACATCAGCTTCGACACCGCTTGCAACGTCCACCGCCCAGGGGTGCATCCGCGCAATCGCAGCGCTTACGTTCTCGGCTGTCAGCCCACCCGACAGAATTAGTGGTTTCGTCGATTCAGGCCACAGCTGCCAATCGAAGACACGACCGGTACCACCATGATGTTGCGTGTCATGCGCATCCAGCAAATACGCAAATGCATGGCTGTAGCGTTCCGCGAACGATGCAAAATCGAAGTTGCCCGATACGCCCGTGGCCTTGATAAAGGGTTTGTCGAAGCTTGCGCAAAATGCCGGTGTTTCCGAGCCATGAAACTGCAACCAGTCGAGCGGTACCGTATCGAGAGCGGCGCGTACCTCCGCATATTCCGGGTTAACGAATACGCCCACCAGTTTTGCATCACCGGCCGCGCGGGCAATTTCGGCTGCGTACGCGGGTGTAACGTGGCGTGAGCTGTTCTGGTAATAATTCAAGCCGATCAAATCAACACCTGCAGCACAAATGAATTCTGCATCCGCCGGTGTTGTGACACCGCACACTTTGATCAGCGTATTCACTGGAAGACGGTCATTTCTGAAACGCCACGACACCCACTCGAGTCCCGCAAGCATGTCTGCATCGTCAGGTAATTGCTACAATGCAAGTTCCAGCGGTCGCCATCATAAATTCCAAGGCTATACTGATCGCTGGATCTTTGTTGGACGATACCCCGCGCGCATGACCCACAACCTTCACACCCCCTGGATCGTACGGATTGCCGAACGCGGCCACATTGCGGTACTGCCCGCAGTCTGGCTGATGTTTTCTCTTGGCTACTACTGGATCGTCTACACTTACAGCGACGGGCGCGGCTGCTGTTGGGCAACAGACGCCAACCTGTGGGGTGTCATTGCGACATACAGCGCTATCCCAGGCTACATCCTGCTCATCGCAACCTATCTGTGGCGGCAAACAAACAAGTTGCTCGACGACCTGCGGTTGACCGATGCAGAAAGTGTCAAAGCACAGGTGCTCAACCCACCGCTGTGGTACCCCCTGGCATTCTGCACAGTGGCCGGGTCGGTTGCGATCAGTCAGTATGTAGACACGTTGAGGCAAATCTCTGTACTCGACAACCTCTGGCTGGACCTCTCGATGATCTCGAGCAATCTGATCACGTGGGTGCTGTGTGCGTGGCTGGTCAGTTATCGGATCAGCGCGGGTATCGCCATGATGAAGCTCGGAAAAATTTATCCGGTAGATCTGTATAACCTGTCGGAGGTTCGTCCGTTCGGGCGTATGGCAATCCTCGATCTTCTGTTTGCAATGGGCATTCTTGCCCTGATACCTCTGCAATCACTCGACTTCGAAGTGAGATGGGTCAACTATCAGGATGCACTGCTGTTCGTTCTGCCGCTTGCACTTGCCATGGCTCTACTACCCATGTGGGGGGTGCACCAGGCAATCCTTGAGCAGAAGCTTACGAAGACGAGGGCCCTGCAGAACGTTGTCGACGAGGCAGATCACGACGATCTGGCGCGTATGGAAGCCCTGCTGTCCCACCGCGACCGGATCGCGAACCTGTCGACCTGGCCGCTCGACACAACGCTTGCGTCGAGGATCCTGTTGTACGTGATCCTGCCACCCCTCGCCTGGAGTGCCGCCGCTTTGGTCGAGGCACTCCTTGAGCGGTTTATCTCGAACTGAACGGTCGCTCGTTCAGTCTATACACACGACATTGAGGAGCGCCTGTTGACCTTGCACCTGCACAGCGTGCAACGCTCTGTTTAATGCTGGCGCCAGCTCTGCGCGCGTCTCAACTCTTTCGCCGTAACCTCCGGACGCCTGGCAATAGGCTTCGAAAAAAGGCACAGGATGCAGGTCCGACAATCGTCGCTCACCGTGTGTCACCGCTTCACCTTCGGGATATACGCCACGGGTGGCATGATCGACGGCTCCCCAGGTTGCATTGTTGGCAATGATGGTCAGAACAGGGAGCTTGTGCTTGGCCGATGCATGATGACAGGCGGCCGGGTTCGCAAACATGTACGCGCCGTCGCCAACCAACGCAACCGTAGTCTGCAACGCTGCATGCCGTGCACCAAGTGCCGCCGGGAGCGCCCAGCCGAGACCACCTGAAGGAGGAAGAAAAAAGTAACTTCCAGGTTCGGTACGTTTGAGATGTTGCGGCGACCCCCAGTATTCGTTAAAGACCACCGCATCAGCAGGCAGAGTCTCACCGATCATGCGAGACATGAATTCTTTGGTAACGGGTAAGCCGTCCTGCTCCCGAGTAGAACCCCCTGTTTGCTGAGCCCTGGCAGCCAGACGCCGAACTTTGTCGGCACGATCAGGTGGAATGGCTTCAAGGCGGCCAGCCAGCGCATCAGTCAGCGCGCTCAGAATTGACGACGGCTTACCCGCCAGGGTCAGATCGGACCGGTGGGACCGCATAGGGTAACGGGCGAACATGGGATCAACACCTGCATGTGCAATAAAGGCGTCATCACGCGGCTTCATGCGCGTGGGGATCCAGGGCACATCGCATTCCAGATACAGCACCACGTCAGCATCGTCATACAGTTTCTGACTCGCCAGACCCAGGTGCATCGGGTGATCGAATGGCAGGTTCAGGTAACGCGGCGAGGTATCGGCGACCCCAATACCAAAGCGCCCGGCTAACGTGCCGAGCAAACTGACACTTTGCCGATCCGCACCTGAAGCAGAGGTGACAATCAGCGGAAACTCAGCGTGCGCGATCCGTCTGGCAAGATGTTCGATCGCTACCGGGTCCGGTGCACCGATGTCGGGGATCGCTGAGCGTTTGAACGAAGGCAAATCACAAGGCATCTCCTGCGCCAGAACTTCGCGCGGCAGGGTCAGATAAACGGGCCCTTTGGGACGCGTCTGCGCGATGCCCAAAGCACGGTCAACCACCTGGTCAACCTGAAGAGGAAGCTTCAGCTCATAATCCCACTTCACGATCTCGCGCAGCATACCGGCCTGGTCGAACATCTCCTGCGCCCAGTGAATCATGGTGTCGCGTGCGCCAACCATGCCTTCTTCGAGGATTGGTGAGCGACCGGCGCTAACAAGCAGCGGCACGTTGTCTCGCGCCGCATTGGTTATGGCGCAGATTGCGTTGGCGGTGCCCACACCCACATGGAACATGACTGCCTGCGGTTTTTCTGACACGAGATAAGCACCATGTGCCATTCCCACCGCAACCCCTTCATGAGCGCACAGCACAGGTTCGGGAAACGCAGCGTTGCTGGCTCTGGCATTGTTTGCATAGGCTTCGGCCAGCGGAGCGAAGTCGGTCCCTGCATTCACATACAGATGCTCAATCCCATGCTCGGCAAGCTGAGCCAGGTAACGGCTTGCGACCGAGGTCTGAACGGGGTGATCAGGCAAGGTCATGCTCCGCACTCCAAAGGGCTTGTTTTACTCCACCGTGACGCTCTTCGCCAGGTTGCGTGGTCGATCGACATCGCATCCGCGCTCGACTGCCGCGTAGTAGGCGAACATCTGCATCGGAACCAGCATCGTCAGCGGCATCAACAGCT
>JAQBYL010000387.1 GCA_027622495.1 Pseudomonadota bacterium | reverse complement strand
TGAAACGTCTATCGGTTGTTGCATCGCTTCGCTTTTCAATGGTTCTCTCCTGCGCTAGACTCTGATTTTATACACAACAAACGTTACGTAACAAGTGTTTCGTTAAAAGGCGAGGAACAATATGCCTAAGGTGGTTGATCATGAGCAGCGGCGGCGCGAGCTTGTTGAAGCAAGCTGGGAGGTGATCGCGGGCAGTGGTATCGAGGGCGCGACATTGCGCAACGTAGCCCTCGCCGCAGGCTGCACCACCGGTCGGATCAGTCACTATTTCAGCGGTCGGGAAGATCTGCTGTCATCGGCCCTGGCGGCAGCTCATGATGATGCAGAGCGCCGCATGGTGGCGATCGTCAAGACCACCCTGCCGGTCAAAGAACGTCTGCGTCTGGTTGTCGGTGAAGCCTTGCCGTTTGATGCCCTTCGGTTAAGGGAGTGGAAAGTCTGGATCGTGTTCTGGGCGGCGGCTTCATCCAACCGTTCACTGGCTGGCCAGAACAAAGCCCGCTACAAAGGCTGGCGACGGATGCTGTTCAAGCTGATGTCACAAATTGAAACACTGGATTTAAACGAGGCTGATCTGCGCGTGGAAGAAATGCTCGCCATCATCGACGGGCTTGGCTTGCGGGTCACGCTGAACAACACCCCCGACCTGCGGAGCCTGGCCAGAAAAACCATCGACGCATACATCGACCGGCTCTAGCGACGCGCTCTTCAGGTTCTAATGAAGGCCCGTTCAGCCAATCCATACGGAAGTCAGCATTGTCTGTACACTTCGCAGTGTTTACAGAAATCGGAGTTGTAATGGGATCAATCGTGACGACCTTCGTCCGCGGTTTGAGTGTGGTTGTGCCAGTGGGGCTAACCGTATGGCTGCTGGTATGGCTGGCGAATGGAGCGGAGACATTGTTGCAGGGCGTCTTTCTGTGGTTTTTCCCCGCCGAGTACTATTTACCCGGTCTGGGTGTCCTGCTCGGTATCGGGCTGATCTTTGCCGCCGGGATCCTTGTTCAGCTATTTCTGCTCAAACAGCTTTTCGACTGGGCGGAAAGACTCATTTCGTCTATTCCGCTGGTTAAAACCGTGTACAACTCGATCCGCGACTTCCTTGGTTTCTTCTCCACCGCTGTTGAACAACGATCTTCCAAAGTAGTCACGGTCGATATCGGCAACGGTGCCAGCCTGATCGGTTTTGTTACTGACAATTCACCCAGATTCCTCACCACCGGTGACCTGGTCGCGGTCTATCTGCCCATGAGTTACATGGTCGGCGGCTTCACAATCCTCGTCCCCCAATCCCGGTTGACCGCATCAACGATGAATATTGAAGAAGCCATGCGTTACACATTAACAGCGGGTTTGCAGCGCCGTTGACTCACGCCGCTGAAGAAAGATCGTGAAGTGATCTGTCCAAGCCCGCACCCATCAGATCAATGAAGTTGTCCCGATAGAAATGCTGTTGATCAACTTCGGATATTCCATTGAGCGCTTCACCAAATCGCTTCAGCGGATTTCGCCCACCCTCCACATGAGGGAAGTCCGAGGAGAAGAGGCACACTTCAGGCCCTGAATTCTCAATGATCCAACCGGTTGGCTCGTGCGGGTACGGGGTAACACGGACCTGCCGCCGAACGATTTCGCTGGGTGTACCCGACAGCTTTTTAAGCCGCTCTTCTCCTTTGTGGAACGCAGCAACACCCGCATCCATGAAACGCATCCAGCTCGGCACCCAGCCAGCACCCAGTTCGATTGCTCCGAACTTCAGGTTTTCATGTCGATCAAGCACACCGTCGATGATCAGCACAGACAGCGTCTGCCACACCGACAATGGTATGGCCATGAAACTGGTTGAGGTGAAATTCTCAGCACCTCCGTGGAAGTCGAGAACCTGCGGCCCGCCGTTGTTGTGATAGGCGGAGTTCATTTTTTGCTCGCCACCAACGTGGAACAGAATCGGCACACCCGCTTCTTCGGCCACCGACCACAAGGGCTCAAAAGCCTGGTGACTCGGACTGTGTCCGGGAGGGCAGCGCGAGGGAATGATCAGGCCTTTGCAACCCAGGTCTAAGGCCTCCCGGGCAATAACTGGTGCGGCTTCAAAATCCACCAGCGGTACATAACCAGTCGCCAGAAGCCGCTTATCGACACTGCAGAAATCAGCCATCATTCGGTTGTGTGCGCGTGCGGATTCACAGGCAAGCGCATTGGTCCTGCCGGTTTCCAGGCCATAGTTATCCAGAGCATCTGTGGTAAAAACCAGCTGGCTGGTAAAGCCCAGGTAGTCGAGCGTCTTTGGCCGATCCTCTTTGCGGAACGCACCTGATGCTTTGTGACCACGACGCAACATCACTTCCTCTTCTGCACCTGCCAGAAAGGCGGGATCGTCGTGCAGAGCTTTCATTTCTTCAATCCAGGCCTGATCACGCTTTCGCATGTACGGCTTGAAATCATCCAGATACTTCCTGGATACGAACTCACCAATCCGCTCGGGAAATTCCATCACATGTGAATCCGCATCATGGATAGTTCTGTTTCCTGCATAGGTCATATTTTTCCTCCTGATTGCGCCCAGTATACTGCCGTGGGCTTAAGATTCAGCTCCCGAGCCGTCCTTCAAGGGCGCTGATGCGACTTCCAAAGTTCTGCAGCGTCCGCTGCCGAATGGGTGCGCGACGTTCGGGTGTGCTTTTCGACCGGCCGTAGACATCGTTCAGGAACTTGAGCACTGATCGAGCATCGGCGGCGTAATCAGTGTCTCCGAGACTCGCTTCGAGATCGGTCCAGCTTTTAATCAACGGGGTTCCAAGCGCAACCCAATCGCTATCGGAATGGGGGACCCCTGTATCGGCGAGCAGGATGGGTCTGGTCTGATTCCACATCAACTGGATTCGCTCCAGTGGTTCACCACGAGTCGGAACGTCAACCTGACGATCACTGGCAAGCGCTGCCACAGTCAGGCAGGAAGCTAACAGGAGAAGGGGTGATGCACGCATCCGCACCTCCAGATTGAACCTGCCCGGGTTGCCGATCCCTCCGAACCGGACCTCAGCAGGCAAGGCACCTAACATGCTCCGGTGCCTGGAAGAGTGCAATGGGCATGGTTTAACCAGTCACCGGTCGCGGGCCAGGTCGCGAGCCAGTCGCGGGAACTCATCGGTTACCGCGACTTGAAATCCACCTCTCCTACCTGCCGGTAAACTGCGGTGGTCGTTTCTCCTGGAATGCTTTAACCGCTTCGCGATGGTCTTCAGTCTTCATCGAGAGTTCTTCGTACTTAAGACAGATCGGCATCAGCATGCTCGAGATCGATCGTAAATAGGCATTCACTGCCATCTTGGAAGCAGCGATAGCCTGAGGGGCACCGGCTGCAAGCTTTTCTGCAATTTCGAGCGCGCGAGGCATCAGGTCATCTTTTTCTTCCACATAGAAATTAGCCAGACCCATTTCGACCGCTTGCTTACCGCTCACATGTTCACCGGTCATCAGATAGTACTTGGCTCGATTTACCCCGATCAGAAAGGGCCAGATCAACTGGCCACCATCACCAGCGCCAATGCCCATGTTGACGTGAGTGTCTGCAAACACCGCCGACGGCCCGGCGATAACCACATCGCACAGGAGGGCGACGTTGGCACCCAACCCCATGGCATAACCATTGACTGCCGAGATGATCGGCTTTTCACATTCCAGTATGTGATCGATGATCTGACGGGCCTCCACCATCATGGTGGGGCCGCTTGGATCGGAACCTAACGGGTCACCGGGGCCAAAGTCTCCGCCTGCACAGAATGCCCGTCCTTCCCCGGTCAGGACCAGCACCCGGGCCTCGCGATCGTTGGCAAAATCCCGGCTGAACGTCGCAAGTTCCGCATGCATGCGCGCGTTCACGGCATTCAACCGCTCCGGTCTGTTCAAGGAGACCACGACGACACCGCGATCGCGCCTGTCGATCTTCATGGTCTGGTAGTTGCTCTGGTCAAGCATGCTCTTCTCCCAAAATGTGTTATGACCGCTTCAGTATAGATCGATTGCGCTAAGATGTGCCTCGCAAACAGGCAGTCTGAGGAGCAAAAGTGGCCTCGCGCAAAAACCAACAGGCCTACCTGCAGATCACACAGGATCTGCATGCCCAAGCTTAAGATAGCCGTTATTGGCGCCGGCCCCTGCGGCCTTTCTGTATGCAAAACCCTTAACGAGTTCGGCCTGGATTACGACTGCCTGGAGGCCAGTAACCGACTCGGCGGTTTGTGGAACGTAGACGATGGCGGAGGCGGGTATGCGTCTTTATCGAGCAACACCTCTAATCCCAACATGGCCTACGCAGACTTTCC
>JAQBYL010000386.1 GCA_027622495.1 Pseudomonadota bacterium | reverse complement strand
CAGGGACAGCGCCCGTCAAGGCGCTTCGCGCCATGCCTGGCGCACAAAAAAAACGGCGCCTGGTCTACAGGCGCCGCTAGTTTAGTACAAGAGCGGGGTTATCGGTTAGACAGGCTGTCCTGAATGATCTTCGGTGTGATGAAAATCAGCAGTTCCTGCTTGTCGTCACGCTCGACCGTCCTGCGGAACAATCGGCCCACGTACGGCAGATCGCCAAGGAACGGTGTCTTCTCTGTAGACACGTTCTTGTCGGTTTTGAAGATGCCGCCAAGCACCACAGTCTGACCGTTGTCGACCAGAACCTGGGTCTGAATCTCGTTGGTGTTAATCGAAGGCACACCATTAAAGATCTGACCGACTGTGTCCTGTTTGACTGACAGGACCATGATTACGCGATCGTCAGGCGTAATCTGCGGGGTGACTTCCAGCGACAGCACTGCATCTTTGAACGATGTCGAAGTCGCACCACTGCTGGTGGCTTCCTGGTACGGAATCTCAACACCCGACTCGATGATCGCGGTGGATTTGTCAGCCGTAATCACCTTCGGACGGGCCACCACTTCAGCATGACCATCAGCGGCGAGGGCTGATATTTCAAGGTCCACCAGGTATCCAGCACCAGTCAGACCAATGCCGAAGCTGCTGGCGCCGGTTGCTGTGACGCCGAGGTCAACGATCAGGTCACCGGGGCTCGTGATTTCTCCGTCGCCTGCCGGATCAGTGATAATGTCCTGCAGTTCTATCAGGGTTTCTCTGGATCCGCCGTATTTCAGATTGGAGGAGCCATTGTTCTTAATGGCACCGCCACCCCAGCGAATCCCCAGTTGCTCACTGAAGTTGCTGTTGGCGGTGACGATGCGCGACTCGATCAGCACCTGGCGAACCGGCACGTCGAGCTGCGCTATGACGCGGCGGAATTCTTCCAGTTTGTCCTGTGTGTCGGTCAGGATGATGGAGTTGGTGCGTTCATCAACAATCACGCTGCCGCGGCTCGACATGATCGAACTGCCGGTTTCACCACTGGTGTCAAACAGGGCAAAGAGCTCCGTCGCACTGGCGTAGCGGATCTGAATGAACTCAGTTCGCAGGGGTGCCAGTTCAGAAATCTGGCGCTGGTTTTCAAGCTCCAGTTTCTCGCGCGCAGCAATCTCTGCAGCGGGTGCCACAAGCAGAACGTTACCGACCTGGCGCTGATCAAGACCCTTGGTCTTCAGAATCAGTTCCAGAGCCTGATCCCAGGGCACATTCTTCAGGCGCAGGGTGATGCGGCCCTGCACGGTGTCGCTGGCGACCAGGTTGAGGTCGGTGAAATCTGCAATCAACTGGAGCACCGAGCGAACTTCGATGTCCTGGAAGTTCAGCGACAGTTTTTCGCCACTGAATTTGAAAACATCATCCCGGTTTGCAATCTCTTCTGCGGTGACAGGGGTTACATCGATCGACAAGGTCCCGTCGGCCTGATACGCCAGGTAGTCGTAATTTCCACTTGCGGTAATGGTAAAGGTCGAATGTTGACCCTGCTGCAGCGCATCGATTGTCTGCACCGGTGTTGCGAAGTCCGTTACATCCAGCCGCCGACGCAGTTCTGCGGGCAGTTGGGTGTTGCGTACCTCGATGGAGATACCTTTGGCATCGCTGACAACGTCAATGGGCGCTTTCGGGTTAGAGAGCTCGAGAACGATGCGACCTTCGCCGTTTTTGCCACGGCGGAAGTCAACACCAAGAATTTCTGAAGAACCTGCACTGCCCGCTCTGGACGGAACTGGTGCATCCGATGTCTGTGCAGCTGCGGTTTGCGCGCCACCAGAGGATTCCGCTCCGGCACCAACCAGCACTACCAGCGTGTTGCCTTCAACCCGGGTCTCGTAAGCAACCAGGTTGGTCAGGTTGACGATGGCGCGGGTGCGATCTTTGGTACTGATCACAGAAACCCGACGCGCATTGCCAATGCCGAGGTTGTGGTGCTTTTCTTCAAGACCACTGGTGACGCCAGGCATATCCAGCACGATTCGTGCAGGTTTTTCGATGGTGTACCCGGTGGGTTCCGGTGGAGAACCATCAAAACCCATGCGGATTTCTGTCTTGTCACCAGGAAGCGACGAGAATTCGATGGATTCAATGGTACTGGCCGATGCAGCACTCGCCAGCACCGTCAGAACCAGGCTGGTAACGACTACCAGACCTCGTTTGAGCAAAGTGGTCATGTTATTCATCCTTCTTAACCTCCCAGCGAGACAGTTCGTGAGCGTTCTACCCATCCCCCGGTACCATCCGGGACTATCTCGATGAGTTCGATCGTGGATTCTGAAATGATTTCTATCTGCCCGTGGTCTGATCCCATAAAATCGCCCTGACGAACTCGGTGAACGCCACCGTCGCTGTCGCTGACCAGACCAAACCGCTCCTCCGGTCCCTGCTGCAACGTACCGACCATGCCTAACTGTGCAATGGTGTACTGCTCAAGGTATTCCTTGGTGCGGTTGAAATCCGGTACCACCTTCGGCCCACCTTCAGGTCTGTCGACCTTCTTGAGCACAATTGGCGGTTCGAACGGGCTGCGCATTGCACTTGCCTGGTAAGCAAACGGCTCGAGCTGCTGAAACGGCGGCAGCGGCTCAATGGCACCCCTCGGACGGGAATCTACTTCATCCATAAAGGCTTGAAGATCGTTGTATTCGGTATCGGCACAACCGGCGAGGCCGAGGCTGAGCAAGATGCATGATGTGAGGGTCAAGCGGCGCATTATTCGTCCTCACCCAGGTAGCGATAGGTCTTTGCGGTGATCGACATCCGCAGATGCTGATCTGACGATTCCGGTTTCATCTCAAAGTCGTGCAACGTCACAATCCTGGGAAGTGCGGCGACACCACTGACAAAAGAACCAATTTTGTGGAACGAACCCTCCACCACCACCTGCATCGGCAACTCGACGTAAAACTCGGTGCGGATCTCGGAAAGCAGATCAATGGACTCAATGGTCAGTTCGTTATCAATGGCAGTACGCGTAATGTCTTCAACCAGACCTGTCACTTCGGTATCAGAGGGTAACTGCTTCAACAACGCGCCAAACGTGCTTTCCATTTCTTCTTTCTGACGAAGGTAGGCATCGAGGTTGGCGGCCTGGGCTGCCTTGTCTTCATAATCAGCACGCAGCGTCTGTTCTCTGCCCTCCGCTTTAATCAGGCGCTCCTGTATACCGGTCAGGTAACCCCAGGACCCGCCCCCAGCACAAGCGCCAGGGTGATGATCAGAATGATGAGTTTTACCGGGCTCGGCCATGATCCGATGTTACTGACATCCAGATCATTGAAATCAAAACCCTTAAGCTGGTCGAGAGTATCCTGAATCGCCATGATCAGTCCTCCTCCGCAACAATGTTCGGGTTGACCTGTTTAAAGGTCAGATTGAACGAACTTGCCTGCGCACCATAAGCATTACTCTTAAGTTCCTCTTTAATACTCTTGAGGTTGGGTTCCGCAAACCAATCTGATCCGTCAATGTTGCGCATGAGCGCAGAAATTCTGTTGTTCGACTCAGCAACGCCTGTGGCTGCGAGTTCTTTTGCTTTCATAGAGATGTTTTCGAAATGGGTGCCGTCCGCCAGAGTGCGCGTCAGTTCATCAAATACCCGCACAATAACCGGTCGGTTACCCTGCAGATCCTGAATAACACGCATACGGGAAAGCAGTTCTTCCCGTTCTTTGCGAAGTTCGGCAATGTCTTTTATCTGCTCATTCAGATCGGCAATTCGATCGTCAAGAAACTTGTTCCGGGCATTCTGATTGTCGATCGCGGCATTCAGAAAGAGACTGGCGCCGAGCAGAATCGCTGCGCCAATGATCACAACTCCGCCCAGATTGGTCAGAAACTCTTTGCGCTTTCGTTCTCGTTCCCATTCGCGCCATGGTAGAAGGTTGATATGCGCCATCGGTCAAAGCTCCTCAACGCCAAACCACACGCAATCATCATGGCTGGTGCGTCGTTCGCGAGAGCGCCAGCATCGACTTTTGATGACAGAGACATGTCTAGGAATGGATTGGCAATGATCGTTGGCGTACCCAGCTTGCCCTCGATCATGTCTGACAGGCCATCAATGGACGAAGTCCCGCCGGCAAGAACGATATAGTCCACGTCGTCATACTGGCTGGAAGAAAAGAAAAACTGCAGAGATCGCGTCACCTGCTGTAACACGGCCTCTTTAAAAGGGGTGAGCACTTCTGTTTCGTAGTCGTCCGGCAAGCCGCCCTGCTTCTTGGCTCGACCGGCTTCCTCAAAGGACATGCTGTAGCGCCTTTGAATCTCCTCAGTCAGCTGCCGACCGCCAAAC
>JAQBYL010000006.1 GCA_027622495.1 Pseudomonadota bacterium | reverse complement strand
TGATTTGCGGGGGGGGGGAGGCGATCCGGACGTATGGCTGAAAGGAATCGCCGCGGTGGGGCCGCAGGATCTGGGGCAGTCTTTAAGATAGATGTGCGCGCCGATTGCGAAAATCGGGTAGGGGATGCGTTCGTCCCATGGGATCGATGGATCGCGGGGAATGTGCGGACCTGCGTCGATGTGCCAGAAACCGCCGCCGTGCTGGTTTTTTTCGCGTGGTGGGTTGCGCCAGCAGGTGTTAGCGATGACGTGACAGTCCTCGCCAAGCAGTGGTTCGATGGTTGCCAGAATGGTCGGATGGGCAATTGTCTGCTGTGCCAGCGCGCTTCGATTGAACATCTCGTAGCGAAAATCCTGCTCTTCATCGTCGTCACGAACCGCGGCCGCCCGGTAGTCGGCTGGCAGACTCTCATAAACCTGGGTCAGTTCGTCCGCCAGCGCATTCACCTCGGCAGGCTTGAGGACCGCCTCGAGAACCACAAAGCCCTGATGTTGAAGCGTCATGCTTGCCTGTGGTGCCGGTTCATTTCCGGGTAGTAAATACCCTCTTACTCTTCGTAACATGGGTCTGCTCAAGTTGTCGCACGCCAAGCCAAGGCTAGCGCAGGCAACCGGGCGAATCCATCCACAAAACGGACTATGAGAACATGCGATACATCATCTACGGTGCTGGCGGCATCGGCGGAACCATCGGCGCGCGCCTGCATCTGGCAGGCTTCGATGTTGTGCTGATCGCCCGGGGTGAACATGGTGAGGTGCTGCGCCGTCGCGGGCTTGAATTCATCACAGTGGACGGTCGTCAGATCCTGCGCATACCCGTTGTTGAAACGCCTGCTGAGCTCGATATTGACCCCAACGATGCGGTGATCCTGTGTATGAAAACCCAGCACACGCAGCCAGCTCTGGAGACCCTCACGCAGTGTCTGAATCCTGCATCACAAAACGCTCAACACATAGTTTGCGCGCAAAACGGGGTGGCCAACGAGACCATGACATTGCGCTTGTTCGAGAACGTATACGGCATGCTGGTCAACCTGCCGGCGATGTTTCTTGAACCCGGTCAGGTGATCACCCATTCCGAAGGTCATGGCGGGGTTCTCGATACCGGTCGGTTTCCGCATGGTGTTGACGACTGGTGCATGGACTTTACCGCTGCTCTTTGCCGTGCGGGTTTCAGTGCGGATCCCGCGCCGAAGATCATGCGTCAGAAATATGCCAAGCTGCTCACGAACCTGGGCAATGCACTGCAGGCGTTGCTGGGTGATGGCGTTGACATCAAGGAGTTATCAAGGCAACTGAAGAAAGAAGCAGTGGCCTGTTACGAAAAAGCCGGTATCGATTGTGCTACGGCTGATGAAACCCATGCGCGTTTTGAATCCATCTACAAGACCGGGACTATCGAGGGTATACCTCGCAGTGGTGGCTCCAGCTGGCAGAGCATGGCTCGGGGCACTGGTAACATCGAAACCGATTATCTGAATGGCGAAATTGTGCTACTTGGCCGCACCCATGGTGTCGCGACACCGGCCAATGCGGCGGTACAGAAGATGGCCCACCAGATGATCAATGAGGGCAAGGGGCTGGGTGCATATAGCCTCGATCAGATTCTGGCAGAAATAAACAAGGAAACCACATGATTAAAATCAGCGACGAGATACGCGAAGACGTGGCGCAAGCCCTGAATACAGGCAAATCGCTGAGCGCTGCGTATGTAGATGCCAATGGTAAACCGCATATCTCATTCTACGGCTCGACCCACGTTCACAGTGCAGACGAACTGGCGATCTGGGTGCGCAATCCTGATGGTCCATTGTTGCGAACCCTTTCCGACCATCCCGAGATGGCCTTCATCTATGGTGACATCTCGCGAACCGTTTACTACACCTTTGAGGGCGTCGGTCGGCTTGCCACCGATGCAGCAACTCGCGATCGTGTATTTGCCGAGATGCACCCGATCGAACGGAAGTTTGATGCGGATAAAAAAGGTGTTGCGGTAATCATCAAGCTGACTACGCTCACCACGCTGTCCAAAAAAGGCAAGCAGGTTCAGTCGGCCTGACCGCGCTTGAGCCTTCCACATCTCGAGGCGCGATCTCTCTATATTGCTTCGCGCTTCGGCTGGGGCCTGTGCTGGTCCACCATCGTCACCGTAAATCTGGTGTACATGGTAGTGGTGGTGGGTCTCGATCCGCTGCAGATGGTTCTTGTGGGGACGGTCCTGGAAGCGTCGGTATTCCTGTTTGAGATACCCACCGGAATAGTCGCGGATCTATACAGTCGCAGACTTTCGGTCGTCATCGGGCATGTTCTGGTTGGCGCAGGGTTTTTGATCATCGGCTTTACTGAATCCTTTGCGGTGGTTCTGCTCAGTCAGGTGATCTGGGGCATTGGCGCTACCTTCATCTCGGGCGCATTTGTTGCCTGGTTATCCGGTGAAATCGGCGTTGATTCAGCAAGCGAAACCATCATCCGCGGCTCGCAACTCGGCTACGTGGGTTCGTTTGTCGGCATCCTGATATCCGTGGTCCTTGCTCAATACTCCCTTGCGTTGCCGATCATCTTTGGTTCGTTGGGGATGATTCTGCTCGGTGTCGCCATGGCCGTGCTGATGCCTGAGGTTGGGTTTACGCCGCTGAAAAGCGAAGAGCGTGAAACCTTTGCGGCGATGGGACGCACCTTTACCGAGGGGGTGAGGTTGGTTAGCGCAAAGCCTCTGCTTATCCTGATGCTGCTGATCACCCTGGTGTTTGGCGCATTCAGCGAAGGGATTGATCGGCTGTTTACTCCCTATCTTATTACTGATTTTGATTTTCCTGCCCTCGGCAGCCTCGATACGGTTGTCTGGTGGGGCATCATTGCGGCAATCTCCACAGTGATCGGTCTTACCACCACCACACTCACCCGACGGTTTGTTCGGCTCAACCGACCGCTCATGATCAACTGGACACTGGCTGGTCTGGTCGCAGGAATTGTGCTCGCAACACTTGGGCTGGCGGGGGTCGACGGTTTTGTCCTGGGCCTGGCTTTCTACTGGTTGCTTGGTGGTTTGCGATCGGCATATGGTCCTCTGACCACGGTCTGGTTGAATCAACTTCTGCCGGAGCGTAACAAGGCGACGTTACTGTCCATGTATGGTCAGGCGGATGCGGTTGGACAGGTGTTTGGCGGACCAGTGATCGGCGGAGTTGCCCGTCAGGCATCGATTGCGGTGGCACTGGCCTGGAGTGCGGTGGTCCTGTCTCCGGCGCTTGCGCTGTATGCCAGAGCTGCAAGACACCTGAATGCCCCTGCTTCCGCTCAGGAGTCGCATGGGAGTAAGGTGGATTGAGGTCAGGCCGACATAAAGGGAGCCGGGGTTATGGCTGATCCGGATCTGCGCTTTCACTACCTGCATGTTGCAGGTGCACAAGGAGATCGCGATGGCACGCGGCTGGAAGTGTTCCTTCGCACGCAGACTGCAGCCCTGAATATGCAAATCTGGGGTATCTGGCGCGGAATGTTTGGTGTCGGCTCGAATGAGAGGCTGGTGATCTACGTTCGCAGTGACGCGACGAAAGAGACCCTCGATGGTTTGAGCCTGGACCAGGCTCATTGTGTGGTCAAAGAGCACCTGGTTATGACACCCACCGTGCGGCCGGTCTCCGGCGCGCCCTGCCAGCGTGAAGGGCTTTATGTATTCCGCCGCTTTGCGGTTAACGCAGCCGATGTCGATGAAATTGCCGCCCTTTCGGCGCAGGCCTGGACCACGTTCGAAACCAGCGACGCTTACCAGGCCGAACCACAGGGTCTGTTCAGATCTGTGACCAGCAGTGGATCGTGCATGATGCTGCTGGTGACCTGGTACGACGGCCTCGAATCCTGGCAGATTTCGAGACGCCCACCCCCTGAAGCGATGCAGAATTTCCGCCGCCGGCATGCATTGACACATTCCACATCGGCGGTGGCCTGTAACCTGGCAGGAGAGATGAAATGATCAGTTACATAAAGTTTGAAGGGACGTCGATTGCCTTGCTGTCTTTTGTGCTGTGGCTTCCACTGGTGCTCTGGCCGGTTGACAGCATGGCCCATCACTCACGGCTTGCTTTCAGTCTGGACGAGAGCATTATTGTTGAAGGCTTTGTCACCGAAGTGGGCTGGACCAACCCGCACTTTTATCTGGGCGTGGTGGAAAAAACCGCCACAGACGAGGTCGCCTGGACGTTTGAAGGTCACTCCATACCCGGCCTGGTCCGGAATGGCTGGAGCAAAACATCTCTCAAGGTTGGTGAACGCGTTCGTGTGGTGGCAAACCCCAATCGCAGTGAAGGCGTGAACTTCGCGCTGCTCGATCATGTGAGCAGAACTGACGGGCAGACGCTCTATTCATTTCGACGACCCGATGGAGCGGCAAGTGCCCCGTCGCCGTTACAGCCGGCCACGGATCTGAGCGGTACCTGGGTGTTGATCCGCTCGTTGCGGGCCAATCTTGTCGGTGTGGTGGAACCGCCTCAAGACTGGCCGCTGCAGGCGGCGGCTCAAGTTGAGGTTGAAAATTTCGATGTCCGTGAAGATCCGGCCCTGCGCTGCGAAGAACTTGGTCTGCCGCGCATGCTGGTGTGGCCCTATGCTCAAGCTTGGCGCGCAGACGGTGACGGATACAGCGTAGAGATTGAACATTCGCAGGGACGTCGGATCGTTTCCCCTGAGCCCACAGGTGCACCCGGACCCTTTGGCATCTCAACGCTCGAACGACTTGCAGATGGCAGATACAAGATCGTGACCCAGGGTTTTGAACCGCAACCGTGGGGAAATGCACGCGGTATCAGTTCCAGCGCCCAAAAACGCCTGACCGAGATCTACACGATCGCTGAAGATGGTTACAGCATGCACCTGGGCTACACCATTGAAGATCCTGTTTACCTCAGTGCACCAGTCACGGTGAGTGAAAGCTATCGCAGGATGCACGACTTCACCTTCGCTGAAGAACCGCCCTGCGATGTCGCGACGGCAACACGCCACTTGAATTTTGAACAGTAACAAGCTTCAACCCCGTGCCATGACTGATATACGGATATTCAGCTACCTGCCCAACCCGCGGCTGTATAAGTCAACGATCGCCGCGCGACTTAACGGCGTTGATATCGATATTGTTGGTGCCTCGCCGAAAGAACTCAGCAACTGGTTATGGGATTTCGATGCGCGGCCGCTTGAGCAGGTTACGGATGCGGAAAAACAGGCCTGCGAACGCGATGCCAGAACCGGTTTCAGCGGCAAGCTGTACAAGACCGACCGCTTTCTTGAGGCGAATCCCTACGGCACCGTACCTTGTGCTTTCAGTCCGGACGGATCGATCGGGTTGTTTGAATCGAACAGCATACTTCGTGCCGTTGCGCGCCTGGGGCAGGAGCGCTTTCCGTTGTATGGCAACGGTGTATTCGAAGCATCACGCATTGATGCCTTTCTGGATGCGAGCCTGGTTTTTGCGCGCGACTCGCAGATTTATCTTCTGGCGATCGGTCGCAAGGTGCTGAACGGAGAAATCCATGATCGTGCTCAGGATGCGTTTATTGCCTGGATGAGCGGGATCGAACAGGGCTTGCACGATCGTCAGTGGCTGGTGGGCAAAGGGATCTCTGCCGCAGACATCTGCTTTGCCTGCGAACTCGCGCTATTTTCCCGGGATCTAGCAGCGCAGGATGTGTTTGAAAGCCTGGGCCGAAAACCGGTAACGGATCTGTCAGCGTTCCCCCAGGCATCAGCACACTACGCCCGTCTGTGTGCCATGGATGCCGTGAGCCATGATCTCAAGCCTTACCTGAACCGCTATACGAACGGTTAGAGCAGGATATTTACAGCGCGCCAGCCCATTCCACAATCCGGGCATAGCTGTCGAGAACCGCCATCGATTCATCCCGCGGCAGGGTCGGCAAGCTCAAGACCACACGCTGTGCACCCATGTCGGCGAGCTGCTTTAAGGCCTGGGGACTGTCCGGCACGGCGAGCACACTGATGTCGATTTCGGAAACATCGCGCCCGGCCGCGTCGCATAGATCTTTAAGCTCGCGTATGCGATCAGGCAGATCTGGGGTGCCGATGGGAAGCCAGCCGTTGCCGTACTCTACAATCCGCGGTAGGGCCCATTTTGACTGCGCGCCGATGTAGATGGGTGGATGCGGCCGGCTGACCGGTTTGGGTTCTACCCACACCGGGTCAAAGTCAACGAACTCCCCGTGGTACTCCCCGGCTTTCTGCGTCCAGCAGGCTCGCATGGCGAGGATGTGTTCGCGGAGCACGGCCCAGCGCTGCGCGTAAGCGATCCCGTGATTTTCGAGTTCCTCGGCGTTCCAGCCCGCCCCCACCCCAAAAAGAAATCGCCCACCTGATAGTGAGTCGAGCGAAGCAGCCCGTTTAGCTAAAGTTATGGGGTGATGCTCGGGAACCAGACAGACACCGGTCGCTACCTTGAGTCGACTGGTGACGGCGGCAACCTGGGCGAGATAGGTAAACGGCTCGTAGGATTCCCAGTAGATGCTCGGCAGGTCGCCCCCCATGGGGTACGGCGTCCGCCGCGATGCCGGTATGTGAGTGTGTTCCACCACCCACACGGAGTCGAAGTCACGAGCCTGTAGTGCACTCCCCAGATCGACGGGTGTGATTGAGTAGGCGGTGGGGAAGGTGGAGATACCGACGTGCATGATGTTCAAGCTCTGGTTTTACCCAGTGTAGAAGCTGACCCGGGTTCATGCCAGGGATCAGCACTCCTGCAGCGCGATTTTAAGCGCTTCTTCGCGGGCATTCAGGTGAGCGCTGTCGGCCGCGCTGTAACCTTTTCGTCGATGAGTAATCAGCGCATCCAGTGCACGGCTGGCTTCGGCGCAGCTTGCCTTTGTGTGTTCGCGTTGCTGATGGCGAAGCGTGCGCAGGGAGCGGCTGCGCCGTTGTTGCTCGTCGATGCGATGGTCGGTGTCGTTGTGCAGACGATCGATCAATTCAGGGCTCATGCCTGGAAGCGAGGTGATTTCGCGTTCATTCAATTCAACCAGGCGACCATTGCGGCAGGCCACATCGGTGAATTCAACTGGTTTGCCGGGCTCGATACAGTGATAGATAGACCCGGTGGAAAGTGCTACGAGCATAGCGGCAAACACCGCAGCAGAATGGACAAGGATGCTGAGCATTGGCCTGGTCATCACGATTCATCACGAGGAAGGAAGCCTGACCGATTATCGGGGCAGCGCTATGCAGGTGGCAGCCAGCGTTTGCTCGACGATATTGGCCGTCGTTACGGTAGGTGAGTGACCATCTGCCAGCCTGGTGAAAGGTTGCGGCTGCACCTTTCACCATTAGAGGCACCATTAGAGGCACCAGACTGGCACCAGACCGATGGGGCTCAAGCTACAGGGAGGCTAACCACTCGTCGTCCGATCCCTCGTTGACGCCTGCAAACATGAAGGTCGACAGATAACGCTCCCCTGTGTCCGGCATCATGACCAGGATCACGCTTCCTTTCGGAGCATCCTTTGCAACTTCCAGTGCCGCGGTCAGCGTAGCACCGGCAGAGATGCCGACGAACAGGCCTTCGTTTTTTGCCAGATCGAGTGCGGCCTGAGCGGCTACACCGTCGTTCACCGGTACAATCCGATCCACCACGTCTTTGTTCAGAACACCGGGTATGAAGTCCGGTGTCCATCCCTGAATGCGGTGCGGGGTCCAGTCTTTGCCGGCCAGCATCGATGCCTGTTCGGGTTCCGCAGCGATGATCTTGATGTCCGGGCGTGCCAGTTTCAGAACTTCGCCAGCACCCGTCAATGTACCGCCAGTTCCCCAGCCGGTAACCCAGAAGTCGAGCCGCTCACCGGCAAAATCCAGCAGGATTTCCGGTCCGGTGGTGTTGCGGTGGTAGGCCGGGTTGGCTTCGTTTTCAAACTGACGTGCCAGAAACCAGCCGTGCTGCTCCGCCAGCTCTTCGGCACGACGGACCATCCCTGAGCCGCGCTCGGCGGCCGGTGTAAGAATGACCTTACCCCCCAGAGCACGCATGATCTTGCGCCGTTCGATCGAAAAAGTTTCGACCATGGTGGCCACAAAAGGGTGACCGAATACCGCACAGACCATGGCGAGTGCAATGCCCGTGTTGCCAGAGGTCGCTTCCACCACTGTCTGGCCCGGTTTCAGGGCACCTGAGTCGCGGGCGTCTTTGATGATGGCGTAGGCGAGTCGGTCTTTGACCGATCCCAGTGGATTGAATGCTTCGACCTTCACGTACATCTCCACGTGATCGGGGCCGGTCCGGTTGAGTTTTACCACCGGGGTGTTGCCGATGGTTTGCAGAATATTGGCGTATTTCACCGCTTCCTCCTTAGCAGATTGGTCTTTCCCAGCGCAAACATCATACCGCTTCGTCGGTGATTGCAAACAGGCACGGGATCAGCACGGCCGCAACCAGCAGCGGTGCGGTGGATTTCAATGCACCGAGCCAGCCGCCTGCAGGCAACTGATCCAGACCTTGCGTCAGCCACAGCGACATGAAGCTGAAATTGAACGGCACCAGAATCAGCGTCGCGGCTAGCCCCAAGGTGAGCATGGTGCTCAGCAACAGATCCCGGCGACGCTGTTGGCGGCGAATGCGACACAGGATCCGATCGACCATTTCGGGGTCGGCGAGCTTGTCGATCTCGGCGGCGAATGCGCGGGTCAAGAGCTGGTCCAGTGGGTCGTTTGTCACGGTGCCTCCGCGAGTTTGAAATGCTTTCGGATCCTGGCTTTCGCCCGGTGAATCTTCGATTTTACCGATCCTGCCGGTACCTGCAGCAGCTCGCCGATTTCATCAATGGTCAATCCCTGACCGTAGCTTAAGATCAGCATCAGCGCTTCGTGGCGCTCGACGATGCCAAGCAGCCGTTCCAGATCCGGCCCGGTGTCCGGCGAGGGGTTTGATGCGGGGGCATCCGCAATCCCTTCCACCTCCAGTGGTCGCCGCCCCTGGCGCCGTTTGAACTGCAGAAATTCTGTGTAGGCGATGCGACTGAGCCACCCGGCGAACGAACCCTGGCCGGTGAAGGATGCGAGTTTCTGCCAGGCGGTCATGAAAGTCTCCTGGCACAGGTCATCGGCGGTCGCCTCATGGCGGGTGAAACGACGCTGCAGAAATCGAATCCGTGCATGATGCCGGGCAACCAGTACTTCGAAGGCGGCATGATCGTTAAGACGGCTGGCCTGAAAGGCGAGGGTCTCATCGCTCGGCGTCATGTAAAGAAATTCAGGTTTTGCGGTGGTTGAGAAAGTACCACAGGCCCACGTAAGTCAGGCCGATCAGCAACACGATGCCGCTGACGGCGAATATTTCCGGGTCGCCATCGACGGCAGCGAAACCCGACAGGCCAATGCCGCTGGCCGTAAGAACTGCACCTCTGCGCAAGTCACTGTGCGGCGAGACCAGCGAGCTGGTCAGCTTGTCGAGCAGTTCCGGGCTCAACTCCTGACCGCGTTCCAGGGCCACTCGAATGGTGGTCTGCACTTCCTGGCGGGTCTTGTGGCGAAAATAGAAAAACAGACCGAAGGTCGAACCGATCATTAGAAACAAAGCGACAGGAATCATGCTCTCGGACATGTATTTTCTCTTTTAAAGTGATCTTAAGGAGGCAGGATGCCAACCGTGCTGGTTTGGTTGCAGGGAAGGAACACTATTTTAAGAAAGTCGTCTTCGAGCTGCGGGTGTTGCGCCAGCATGCGGTCAGCTCCGGGGCTATAATGAGCGCCTTGAAGGACCGGATGTGCTGGTCGCCTGTGACCGGACGGGGGAAATGACGGGGGAAATGACGGGGGAAATAATGAAAGACAAAAAAGACCTGAGCGCGTGGACCGAGCTTGCCGAGAAGGAGCTGCGGGGCAGATCTCTGGATGAACTCACCTGGACCAGTCCAGAAGGGATCGATATCAAACCCCTGTACACGGCAGCCGATCTCGAAGGCGTGGATCATCTGCACACCCTGCCGGGATTTGCCCCCTATGTGCGGGGACCGCGGGCCAGCATGTACACCAACCAGGCCTGGACGATCCGCCAGTACGCGGGGTTTTCCACCGCAGAGGAATCCAACCAGTTCTATCGCGACAATCTGGCTGCGGGTCAGAAAGGGCTTTCGGTGGCCTTTGATCTCGCAACTCATCGCGGGTTTGATTCTGATCATCCGCGGGTTGCCGGGGATGTTGGTATGGCAGGTGTCGCCATCGACTCGGTGGAAGACATGAAGATCCTGTTCAACGGCATCCCGCTGGATCAGATGTCGGTGTCCATGACCATGAACGGCGCAGTGCTGCCGATCTTGAGCGGCTACATTGTTGCGGCCGAAGAGGCAGGCGTTGCGCAGGCCGATCTTACCGGGACCATCCAGAACGACATCTTGAAGGAGTTCATGGTCCGCAACACTTACATCTATCCACCACAGTCGAGCATGCGGATCGTTGCCGACATCATTGCCTACACCGCCGATAACATGCCCCGCTTCAATTCGATTTCGATCTCCGGTTATCACATGCAGGAGGCAGGTGCCGATCAGGTGCAGGAGGTGGCGTTCACGCTGGCCGATGGCCTGGAATATGTGCGCGCCGCGCTGAAAACGGGGCAGGACATCGACAAGTTTGCACCGCGCCTGTCGTTCTTTTTCTGCCTGGGAATGAACTTCTTCATGGAGGTGGCCAAGCTGCGCGCCGCCAGAATTCTATGGAGTGAGCTGATGGCGCAGTTCAATCCACGCAACCCCGCATCCAGCATGCTGCGGACTCACTGCCAGACTTCCGGCGTGTCATTGCAGGAGCAGGATCCGTATAACAACGTGGTCCGCACCACCATCGAAGCCATGGCAGGCGTCATGGGGGGCACCCAGTCTCTGCACACCAATGCACTGGATGAAGCGATTGCCCTGCCAACACCATTTTCTGCCCGCATTGCGCGCAACACCCAGATTGTGATTGCCGAAGAATCGCAGATCACCCGCACCGTGGATCCGTTGGCCGGCAGCTACTATGTCGAAAGTCTGACGGCTGCCATCGTCGACAAAGCGCGTGCCCTCATAGAAGAGGTGGAGGGCCTCGGCGGGATGACCGAGGCGGTGATATCCGGGATGCCCAAGCAGCGCATCGAGGAATCTGCCGCCCGCCGGCAGGTGCGCATCGAACGGGGTGAAGAAGTCATTGTAGGGGTCAACAAGTACCAGGTTGAAAGCGATGACTCGAGGGTCGAGGTGCTGGCGCTCGACAACAGCCGCATCCGTGAAGCGCAGGTCCGCAGACTTGAAGAAGTTCGGGCAAAACGGGATCCGAAGGTGCTGCAGAGCACCCTCGATGCGCTCACCCATGCTGCTCAAACGGGCAGTGGAAACCTGCTTGCATTAGCGATCGATGCGACCCGGGCGCGGGCCACAGTGGGTGAGGTGTCGAGTGCTCTGGAAGTTGCGTTTGAGCGACACGTGGCGGTGGCCAAAATGACCCCGGGGGTGTATTCGAGCGCTTACCAGGATGATGAAAACTTCACCCGGGTGCGCGATGAGATCAAGGTGTTTACCGAACTGGAAGATCGTCCGCCAGGCATTCTGGTGGTAAAGATGGGCCAGGACGGCCATGACCGGGGAGCCAAGATCATCTCCAACGCATTTGGCGATCTGGGGTTTGCCGTGCAGATGGGAGCGCTCTTCCAGACACCGGATGAAGCGGCCGAGCAGGCGCTGGCAAGCGGGGTTCATGTGGTTGGCGTCTCGACGCTCGCAGGCGGTCACAAGACACTGGTGCCGCAGCTCATTGAAGCACTCAAAGAACGCAATGGGGAAGATCTGGTGGTGGTGGTCGGAGGGGTCATCCCCAAGCAGGACTATCAGTTTCTGTTTGATGCCGGCGTGCACGCGATCTTTGGTCCGGGCTCCAACATCCCTGCGGCTGCGAGTGATATCTTGAGGTTGATCCCGGGCAAGAACCGCTGATCGCAAACTGCGCTGGTTGTGTGGTTAAGACTGGCGCGTGCTGTACATGGTTCTCTCGGTCCGCGCTCGATTGGACCAGAAGTGGATGTTGAAGCGGGCATCGATGCTCAGTTCCACGCGATGCCAGTAACGGGGGGCGGTAACGATGAACGCACCGGCGCGGACCACCCGGGTGGTTTCCGGTTCAGGCGCGTCAAGGTCGGCGTAGCCGTGGAACACGATACGCCCGGTGAACACGCAGATCTGGCCGAATACCCCCTCGGCAGTGTTGTGCCGTTCGAGCAGTGCAGGGGGAACGTTGGCACGGGTAAAAAACGGCGTTGAGCGTTGAACCGAAAACTCTGCCGGGATCTCGATGAGGTCGAATCGGCTCATTCAGGCCGCCGCGATTTCCTCGAGCTCAATCAAGGTTCCACAAAAATCTTTCGGGTGCAGGAACACAACAGGCAGACCATGTGCGCCGATTCGGGGTTTGCCGTCGCCTAAAACAGTCGCTCCCTGTGCTGTCAGGTGCGCGATGGACGCGTTCAGATCATGAACCTCGTAGCAGATGTGGTGCATGCCGCCTTTGGCGTTGTTGTTCAGAAAGTTTTGAACGGGCGATGCGTCACCCAGCGGGGTCAACAGTTCGATTTTGCTGTTTGGTAACTCGACAAAAACCGTGGTCACACCGTGATCCGGCAGATCTACCGGATCGGTGACCGTAGCACCGAGGCTGTTTTTGTACACAGCGGCTGCCGCCGCCAGATCCGGCACTACAATTGCAACATGGTTGAGTCTGCCAATCATCAGTTTGCTTTTCCTTCACGGACGAATTCTAAAATGGGCTGATCGACAGCCAGGCTGTCGCCTTGTTTAACCAGAACTTTTGCCACAACCACATCGTCGGTTGCACGAAGGCTGTTTTCCATTTTCATGGCTTCAACCACCGCCAGTTCTTCGCCAATTTTGACTTCATCCCCCTCCACCACAGAAAGCCTGACCAGCAGACCCGGCATGGGTGACAACAGAAACTGACTCATATCGGGCGGGATTTTTTCGAGCATGTGCGCAGTCAGAGCGGCGCTGGCCGGTGTGACCACCAGCAGGCGACGCTCGCTGCCGCGGTGGAACAGCCGATAGCCTGTTTTTTCGCGATCGACCTGGAGGGTAATGGGTACACCGTTGACATTGGCGCGCACCAGCGCTTCGCCAAACCTCCAGTCGGTGGTAATGCGGTGCACCCGGCCTTCATGGGTAACTTCGAAACCCCCATCTAACTCGTCAACTGTCAACGGGTAATGTTTGTCTGTATCGATCACCACCCAATTGTCAGACAGATGCGTTTCAAAACGACGGATCTGGCCACTTATACCAGCACCCCTTCGCATGTGCCTGCGATGCAGGCACGCGATGATGGTGACCGGGATCAGCGGGTCGCTCTGAGGCACGTCGTAGGAGTGAAAACCGTCGGGGTATTCTTCAGCGATAAAGTTGGTGGTGAGACGGCCAGCCTTGAAACGTTCGTGCGCGATGAGCGCATTCAGAAAGCTGATGTTGTGTGATACGCCGCGTATGTAGTAGCCATCCAGAGCATCGTTCATATGCTCGATGGCTGCCGCTCGTGTGGGTCCCCATGTCACAAGCTTGGCGATCATCGGGTCGTAGTAGATGGAGACTTCACTGCCTTCTTCGATGCCGGTGTCCACTCTCACATGTTCGGTGGCTTGCGGCGCTTCGTATCTGACAAGGCGGCCAACGGAAGGTAGAAACTTCCGAAATGGATCCTCCGCATAGACCCGCGCTTCGAGCGCCCAGCCATTGAGCTTGATGTCTTTCTGCCGGATCGAGAGCTCCTCACCTGCAGCCACACGGATCATCATTTCAACGAGGTCTAACCCGGTGATCATCTCGGTGACCGGGTGTTCGACCTGCAGGCGGGTGTTCATTTCAAGAAAGTAGAAGTTCTTGTTGGCATCTACAATGAACTCAACGGTTCCGGCGGATGCGTAGTCGACTGCTTTGGCGAGGGTGACGGCCTGCTCACCCATGGCCTTGCGGGTTGCCGGATCCAGAAACGGTGAGGGTGCTTCTTCGATCACCTTCTGGTGGCGGCGCTGGATTGAGCATTCGCGTTCACCCAGATACACCACGTGACCGTGTTGATCCGCCATGATCTGAATTTCGATGTGGCGGGGTTCTTCGATGAATTTTTCTGCGAACACCCGGCCATCACCGAAGCTCGAGATGGCTTCGTTGGTGGCTCGTTCGAAACCGTCACGGCACTCGTTGTCGTTGTTCACCACACGCATGCCCTTCCCACCGCCCCCGGCACTGGCTTTGAGCATGACCGGGTAGCCGATCTCGCGCGCGATGGCCACTGCGTGGTCAGGGCCGTCGATCACATCGGTATAGCCGGGAATGGTGTTGACACCGGCCTCTGCCGCCAGGCGCTTGGAGGTGATCTTGTCACCCATTGCGCTGATCGCTTTGATGCCCGGACCGATGAAAGCAACACCTGCTTCAGCAAGCGCTTTTGCGAACTCGGCGTTCTCTGACAGAAACCCATAACCGGGATGCACGGCTTGAGCGCCAGTCGCCTTGATTGCGCTGAGCAGACGATCGATCCGCAGATAGCTGTCGGCGCTGGGTGCGGTGCCGATGCGGATGGCTTCGTCTGCCATGCGCACATGAAGGGCTAACGCGTCGGCATCGGAGTGAACGGCCACGGTTTTAATGCCCATTCTGCGCGCGGTCTTCATCACGCGGCAGGCGATTTCACCGCGGTTGGCAATCAGTATTTTGTCAAACATCTCGGGCCCTAGAGGGGAATGTTGCCGTGTTTACGCCACGGGTTTTCCAGCTTCTTGTCGCGAAGCATGGCGAATGAACGACACACGCGTTCACGGGTGTAACGTGGTTCAAAAATGTCGTCGACATAGCCGCGGCTGGCCGCCACATACGGGTTAGCAAACTTCTGCTGATATTCGTCTGTGCGCGCGTTAATCAACTGCACGTCGTCTTTGTCTTTGCGGAAGATGATCTCCACTGCCCCTTTGGCACCCATGACTGCAATTTCTGCAGTGGGCCAGGCGAAGTTCACATCGCCGCGAAGATGTTTTGAAGCCATCACGTCGTAGGCGCCACCATAGGCTTTGCGGGTGATCAGGGTAACCTTGGGCACCGTGCACTCGGCATAGGCATACAGCAGCTTGGCGCCATTCTTGATGATGCCGCCGTATTCCTGGGCGGTGCCGGGAATGAAACCGGGAACATCGACCAGCGTCAGAATGGGGATGTTGAACGCATCGCAGAACCGCACGAAGCGCGCGGCCTTTTTGCTCGCGTCGATGTCCAGGCAACCGGCCAGGAACATGGGTTGATTGGCCACCACACCGATGGTTGAGCCCTGCAGACGAATGAAGCCAACGACGATGTTCTTGGCGTAGTCCGGCTGCGTTTCAAAGAAGTTACCTTCGTCGGCAATCTTGGTGATCGCTTCCTTGATGTCGTAGGGCTGAGCAGAGTCAGCGGGCACCAGGGTGTCGAGAGACGGGGTCTGCCGATTGCCCGGGTCCAGGCTTGTCATTCTGGGTGGTTTTTCCCGGTTGTTTGACGGCAGAAAGTCCATGAACTGACGGGTCAGCAGCAGTGCTTCCACATCGTTTTCCAGAGCCAGATCACTGACGCCCGACTTGGTGCTGTGGATGGATGCACCGCCGAGTTCTTCCTGCGTGACGATTTCGTGGGTGACGGTTTTCACCACGTCTGGGCCGGTCACAAACATGTAGGAGCTGTCTCTCACCATGAAAATGAAATCGGTCATGGCCGGGGAATACACAGCACCCCCTGCGCAAGGCCCCATGATCAGCGATATCTGCGGCACCACGCCCGATGCAAGGACGTTGCGTTGGAAGATCTCTGCGTAGCCGCCTAAAGAAGCCACCCCTTCCTGAATTCGAGCCCCACCGGAATCGCACAGACCGATCACCGGTGCGCCGACTTTCATGGCCTGATCCATGACTTTGCAGATTTTCTCGGCATGCGCTTCCGACAGAGCGCCGCCAAAAACCGTGAAATCCTGGCTGTAAACGAACACCAGCCGGCCGTTGATGGTGCCATAGCCGGTCACCACGCCGTCACCGGGAATCTTCTGTGCAGCCATGTCGAAATCGTTGCAGCGGTGTTCGACGAAGCGATCCCATTCCTGAAAACTGTCATCGTCTAATAGCACCACCAGGCGCTCTCGAGCCGTGAGCTTGCCCTTCAGGTGCTGCTGATGGATGCGGTGTTCACCACCGCCAAGCAGGGCTTTCTCCCGCTTTGCCTGAAGTTCGTTACTGATCTGCTGCATGAAACGCCCTTGGCTTGTCTTTAAGCCGGAAAGAATAGCGTTTGCGTCACACAGTGACTAGCGACGCCCGGCGCAAAGTCGCAAGACCGGCGCGGCGCGTATGAACCGCTGCGTGTGGTTCCAGCCATGGGTCTAAACCGGACGTTTGACCGGCAGTGCTTCGCTCAGGATGAAAAGGTCAGTGAGCACGCATCGCACATGGATCGATGCATTCAGGTTGTCGACCAGCTCCGAACTCAAGCGTTCCGAGGCCAGTACCATGGCGATGGCGGCGCGGGCTTTGGGGATGTCGTTGGCGATAACCAGATTGAATTCCGAGCCGTGCGTGTCGAGCATTTCATTGATGCTTCCCATGGCCATATCCATCTGTGTGAGGGTGCTGCGCGCCCGGCCGTCGGCCAGGTCATCCTCACGCCCCTGTGCGGCGTAGGCCAACAGAAACTCATAGCCGCTCTCGACGACTTCAATCTGGGTCTGAATGTGTTTCAAATCGATCTTTTCGACGGCCGCTTCAGCGGGTTTCCTCAGGGGACCAGCGCGCGGCGTCATGGTGGGCGGCGTGTTCATGCTCCGATATCCAGCCTTTGATCATGGAGCGGGTATAGAACAGTTTTTCTGGTCGCAGACCGAAGTAGATATGCAGCGCTGTCAGACCCACCAGGCCGAGAGTAGAGGCGCCGTGCAGCAGGAACAGCCAGCCTAACGTGGCTTCATCGATGCTGTTGGTGCGATTCCACCAGGGAGTGTCGATGGCGAGGAACAGAACCAGCCCGGTGACAATGACGACGAGCACCACCACTGCCATACCGAGGTGCATGCCTTTCTGCGCCAGCGAGTACTTGGCGGTTTTGACATCGCCGCCAGCCAGCTCCTTGAGATCTGAGGGGGCGATCCACATGGCCAGCGGATCCTGAAAAAACAGCGATCGCACAACGTGCAGGCCCACAGCCACAGTCAGCACCAGACCGGCGATCCAATGCGGTGTGAGCCATGGGAAATTGATGCCGATGATCGGAAACACCCCGGTCACCAGCAGAACGATGGTGGCGATGGCGGTGATCCAGTGAAACGCACGATCTACACCAGCGTGGCGAGCGAGCTTTTTACCTGCCGCTGAAGGGCGCGCCTTGCGGTTCAGAACTGCCATCAGCAGCAGATGGGCGATGATGATTGCGAATGCGGCCGTCAGCACCAGCCACAAAAGATCCCACGACACCCCTGCCAGAACCTCGCGGCCCCATACGTCGTCTCTGACTCTGACTAAATCCACATCACCCCCTCAATGCGCGCAGGACCAGGTTCTGCATCAGTGGAACTTTGAACTGGTTGTAGTTGAGCGTTGTCGCCGCCGACGTGGCGCGGACTTTAACCGCCTCACCGGTGGTTTCGTTGCGCGGTTGACCGATGATCGCCTGTTCAACTTCACGCAGGCGGTGCGGCACACAATCCACGCCACCGGCCACCAGACGGGCATCTGTGATCTGCCCGGCATCTTCCTTGAAGGCAGCGCAAAGGCTGACCAGGGCAAAATCCCAGACGTTCCGGTCAGCGACTTTTTCGTGATAGAAAGTCGCATCCGCCCACTTCCTGGGGATCCGCACGCTCACGAGAATTTCGTCTGCTTGCAGAGCCGTCATGTTGAGGATGTCTGTTGCCGGACCAACAAAGAAATCTTCTGCCGCGACCTGTCTTGACCCCGATGCGCTGGTGATCAACATGGTTGCTTCAAGCGCGACCAGAGCAGGGGCCGTGTCTGACGGGGTGACGGCAACGCAGCGGCTGGCCCCGAACAGGGCATGTTCACGATTCATGCCTTCCGGTGAATCCGCGTAACAGATATTGCCACCGGCACGATAGCAGTTGAGGCCACGGCGGTAATACCAGCAGCGCGTGTCCTGGCAGAGGTTGCCACCCAGCGTGCCCATGTTGCGGATCTGCGGGCTTGCAACGGTTTTGGCTGCGGCACTCAAGAGGGTGAATTTTTCGTTGATCAGCGGGTTTTGTGCGACCTCGGTGATAGTGGTCATCGACCCGATCTCAACGCCCCCATCGGGCAGGCTGCGTATTCCTTTCAGAACATCGATGCCGGTCAGATCAATGAACGCATCCGGTCGCTTGGCGCGATCTTTCAGCCAGCCATAGGTGTCCTGCCCCCCGCCTAAGAGCCAGCCTTTGCGTCCCAGCCTCGCAGCCAGGGCGGTTGCGTCTTCGATGTTGACCGGTTGATAGAGCTCCGTTGCGGGCATTACGTCGTAGGATGTCATGGCGGTTGCTCCTAAAACTCGTTGATGCCGAGGGCGCTGAACGACTGCGGCAGACCGGCCACGTGGTTCAGGATCATGTCCGGGGTGACCGGCGTGCGGTTGAACAGGTGTCCATCCAGGGCGTCAGAGATGGCACACATGACTGCCGCTGTGGCGCAGCCCATGGCCGGTTCGCCGATGCCGCGTGCACCCACCGGATTATCCGGGTCGGCAATGTCAGTGGCCGCCCAGTCCATGTTGCTCGGCACATCGAGATAGGTAGGCGGTTTGGTCTGGTAGAAACCGACGTTGGCAGGCAGGCCGTTCTGCGGGTCGTAAACATGGTGCTCGAGGCTCGCCATGCCGAAACCCCACACCGCTCCGCCCCGCAATTGCCCGGCAAGCCCCTGGGGATGGACCACCGTGCCGCATTCGGCAACCGCCAGGTAGTCGAGCACTTCGAGTTTGCCGGTTTCGAGATCGATCTCGATTTCGGCAAAGGCAACTGCAAGGCCCGGCGCCGTGCCGCGTTTTGGTAATTCGTCCTTGGCCGCCCCGATCAGGCCGCTGCCTTTCAGACCGGCAATGGCGAGCTTGGTGATGCCGTTCAGATTTTCGGCGACCACTTCGCCGCTGTAGACGCCGCCGAGCTCGATGGCTTTTTGCGCGACCTCTGCATAACTCATGCTGTTGCCTTTCGCATTGAAAACCCGCTCATCGGCAATGTCGTAGTCATCCGCGCTGCCGCCGTGCACCTGGGCTGCGATGGCTTTCATCTTGTCGAGCAGATCCAGGGCTGCCACATGGTTGGCGCGTGTGTGGGTGAAGATGGTGTTGCTGCCGGCCTGATAAGAACTCCAGGGCAGGTGTGCTTCGGTGGTGCCATGCTCGACTACACAATGGGCCCAGTCGGCCTTAAGTACTTCGGCTGCAGCCCGGGTGGTGGCCGCGTAGGAATAGGTCCCCAGGTTGCCCACGCCACTGTGCAGATGAATGATGCCATCCGGGGTAATTCTGACGAGGCCGTCATAGCCGTTCACGCCAGCATCGTGGTACGCCTGACCGATGCCGACTCCGGTCACCTTGGAGCCATTACGTCGACGACTGTGGCCTTTCTTTTGTGCCCAGTTCCACAAGTCAGCACCTTTATCGAGGGCTTCAACCATATAGGCACTGGTGACCGGGCCCTGATCGGCGTTCAGCTTGGCGCTGGAGTCCGGCGCGTTGATCCTGCGGATTTCCAGTCGGTCGATGCCGAGTTCTCGGGCGGCTTTGTCGAGCATTGGCTCGAACACCGCGGCGATCTGATTCTGGCCGGGACCGCGTTGCGGCCCACGAGGGGTGGTATTGGTCAACACCGGGACGTCGCGCAGGCGAAGTGCCTCAGGTTGATACAGAATGCTCACAGCCCCGCCGGCGGAGGATGCATCACCACCCGCCTGACGCGAGCCGAGATCCTGCACAATGTACAGATCCACGGCTGAGAGTTTGCCGTCTGGTTTGAAGCCGGCTTTGATCCAGCCCTGAAAGCCAACCCGTGCGGAACCGATGTAGTATTCCTCCTCGCGGGTGATCCGCAGCATTACCGGGCGACCGATCTTTTTCGACAGATGGCCGGGCAGGGCGAGCACTGGATAAGCGGCGATTTTTGAACCAAAGCCACCGCCACAGTATTCAGAAACATAGACCAGATTCTGCGGCTCGATGCCGAGCATCCTGGCGAGGAAGGGCACCACAAAACTCTGCGACTGGGTTGAGCCATAGACGTGGCATTTACCATTCTGCCAGTAGCTCATCACTGAGCGGGGTTCCATGCAGGTATGCGCGTAGCCGGAGGTAACAAAAGACTCTTCGATTACCACACTTGCGTTGTCGAACCCGGCTTCCAGATCACCGAACTGCCATTCGGAAGCGGCAGGACCTGTCGGCTCACGACCGGAAAGAAAACGATCGACGTCATCCTGCTTCCATTCGAGGGTACGCATCTCACCTGAGTAGACGTTGCCTTCAAGGCGAGCGGCCGGTCCTCCCGGTCGCAGGGTGTGGGTTGGCGACACGCTGAAAGGCAGTGGCTCAAGGGTCACCCGCACCTTGGCGATGGCATTCTCGGCGGTCTGCTCATCGATGGCCGCGATCGCGAGGATCGGGTCGCCCACATACACAGGCTCATTGGTTAGAACCGGTGAGCCGGGAGCTTTAACCTCAGGCACATCGTCGGCGGTCAGGACACCAATGACCCCGTCTATGGCGAGGGCTTCTGTGAGGTCCATGCTGATCACCCGGGCGTGGGGCATCGGGCTCGTGTACAGCCGCGCATAGACCATGCCTTCGACGCGGAAGTCTTCAGCGTATCTTGCCTTGCCGGTGACTTTGCCGTGGATGTCCGGGGGGGTGAAATTCTTACCGATATGCAGATAACTCATGTGCTTTGCCCCGAGGCGCGTAATACCGCGCTCAGATAGTGATCGTATGCCCCGCAGCGGCACAGGTTGCCAGAAAGGCCAACCCGCACTTCATCGCGCGTTGGTTTTGGATTGTCTTTCAACAGGGCCACTGCAGCCATGATCTGCCCCGGCGTGCAGTAACCGCACTGGGGTGCCAGTTCATCGATGAACGCCTGCTGGATCGGATGAAGGGTGCCGTCTGCTGCCTGCAAGCCTTCGACAGTCGTCACGCTACGGCCCCGAACACTGTGGGTGAGCATGGAACAGGAGTAGTGGGTGACATCGTCGATCAGAACGGTGCAGGCACCGCACTCGCCACGGTTGCAGCCGATCTTTGTGCCGGTCATCCCGAGTTTGTAGCGCAGCGTCGAGGCCAGGGTTTCCTGGGGTAACACGTCTACCCGACGGGTACGGCCGTTGATGTTGAGTGAGATCAACCGTTCGGTAGTCCCGGCCGGCCGGTTAGCCTGTGCGGCCGAGTACCAGCCTGAGGTGGCAGACGCAGCAACGCCGGACGCAATGACACTCTTGATGAATCGGCGCCTGGACAGGCGTGTGCTCATGGTGACACTCCCCTTGTAACCCTCGGGCATTATGGCACGAACGCCGGTTAATCTTCACCGTGAGGATCAACGCAGAAAATCGAGGTCGCTTGCGTGATCACCCAGAACCGTTGAGCTGTCGATGTCGCGCGCGCGGCGTACTGCGTTCTTGCCAAAGCGCTGATTCAGGGCGTCGATGGTTTTTTCAAGCTCACGACTTTGTTGATGGCTGTTGAACAGATCACCCTGCTCGGGTCCATCGGCTCGGATGAGGTCATGGGCGGCAAGACCGACAAGTCGGAAAGGGCCGGAACTGGCAAACGCAGGCAGCAGGCTCAGTGCGGTTTCGTAGAGCACATCGGCAACATCACTTGGCTCGTTGAGCAGACGCTGACGGGTTAGAGACTGAAAATCCGTGGTCTTCAGCTTGACCCTTACACCGCCGGCCAGATAGTTGTTCTTTTTAAGCCGGGTGCCCACCCGGTCGGCAGACCGGCGCAGATGCCGACGTATATCGGCCGGATCGCTGATGTCGTGTTCCAGAGTTCGATCTGAGCTTAAGCTGCGTGCGCGGTGAGACCGGGCAACGCTGCGCGGATCCTGGGCGTTTGCCAGCGCGTAAAAGTGCATGCCCAGCGAGCCGAGCCTGGCCTTGAGAAAATCCGGATCGGCAACGGCAAGGTCGCCGATCAGATGAAATCCCAGTTGTTTGAGGCGCGCCTGAGTTTTGGGGCCAGCACCCCAGAGCCTCGAGATCGAAAGTGGTGCGAGCCAGGCGGCCGCCTTGTCTGGGGGAACCACGGTGATCGCATCGGGTTTGTTCAGGGCAGAGGCGACCTTGGCCACGTATTTGGTGCCTGAGATTCCCACCGACGCAGTCAGACCGCCGGTTGCCTCATGGATTGCTTCACGGATCCGGTTTGCCATCTGTTCTGGTGAGCCGAAAATGTGCTCTGAACCGGTCATTTCGAGAAAGGCTTCATCCAGACTGATGGCTTCGACGTGGGGTGAAAAGTCGGTGAATGCCTGCATGATGCGCCCGCTGAGTTCTGCATAACGGGCAAACCTGGGCGGCACGATCAATGCCTGCGGGCACAGCCGCCGGGCTTTGACCATGGGCATGGCGCTGCCCACACCGGTATGGCGCGCTTCGTAGCTTGCGGTAAGAACGACCCCCCGGCCACTGGTGGACCCCACCAGAATCGGTCGGCCCCGAAGACGCGGGTCATCCATCTGTTCAACGGAGGCGTAGAACGCATCCATATCGGCATGCGCGATGATCTGTGACCAGCGCCCCACGGAGTTCTTATCCGGGGGACTCGCAGACGCACCCGACGATGTCACGTGTGTTCCGGTCACTGGTGTCTTTCCTGCTAAAAGGGGCCTGATAAAAGCCTGTTTGATCCGTAAGATACTGGATAAACGTACAGCCGGATAGTCTTGCACTGCCTTGTTATAGACTTACCCGGTATGAAAGCCAGATTGATCATCGACTGCGATCCCGGGCACGACGATGCGTTGGCGCTAATGGTTGCGCACCATTTTGCTGAGGTGCTGCTGGTCACCACTGTCAGTGGCAATGCGCCAGTAGATCTGACCACAGCCAATGCTCTTCGCGTCCTCGATCTGCTGGAGGTGGCCACCCCTGTTTATTCGGGCGCCGCCGAGCCGCTTCAGGGCGCGCCGCGTTACGCGCTGCATGTGCATGGTGCTGACGGTCTGGGGGGTGTGGATCTGCCGCCGCCGGGCCGCCCGGCTGCGAGTGGGGCGGTGAGTCAGCTGATCGATGTTTGCGAAGCGAATCCGGATGCGTGGCTGGTGGCCCTTGGACCTCTCACCAACCTTGCCCAGATGTTTCGGCTGCGGCCGGATCTGGCGGAACGATTGCCGGGGATCTCGATCATGGGTGGATCTGCTGCTGGCGGCAATGCAACGCCCGTGGCCGAGTTCAACATCTTCGCAGATCCTTATGCTGCCGCCGTTGTCTTTGAAAGCGGCGCGCGAATTAGAATGTGCGGTCTCAATCTCACCCGGCAGGTGATGAGTTCTGCCGGCTGGCTGGATACGTTCCGGGACCAGAACAATCCCCGGGCCCGGTTTGTAGTGCAGCTTTTGACCTTTCTGCATGAGCGCATGGTTCATCTGACCGGCCAGGCCGCCGCCGCGCTGCACGATCCGTGTGCGGTGCTGGCGGTGACGCATCAGCAGCTGTTCAATTTCGTGCCGCGGCCGGTTACCGTTGAGCTGACCGGTCGGCACACCCGCGCCATGACCGTGGTGGATGAGCGTCCACTTCCCGGTTCCAGACCCAACGTGGAGGTTGGCTATACGGTGGATTCTGCGGCACTCTTGAGTCTGATCCGCACCGGCATACTTGCCGGTGTAAGTTCAATCTGAGTCTGACAAACTGTCATACACGCACGAGGAGATCGATATTGGACAACCCGCTTCTGGCAAAAAGCCTGGTTCTGATGGGCAGGCTTTTGCTCGGTCTCTATTTCCTGGTGCATGGTATCAGCAAGATCACCGGTTTTGATGCAACCGCCACCTACATGACTACCCACGGCATGATGGGGGTACCGTTCTTTCTGGTGTTAACCATTGTCCTCCAGGTGGGTGGTGGGGTGCTGGTGATCATTGGCCGCTGGTTGAAACCCACGGCGTTTGTGCTAGCCGGGCTGGTTCTGGTTATATCGGTCATGATGCATGATTTCTGGAATGTGTATGAAGGGGTCGACCAGGGTCACGAAACGCAGAACTTCATCAAGAACCTGGCGATCATGGCCGGTCTGATGGTGCTCGCCGGAGCTGACACAAGCACCCGCTGGCGTGATCTCTTCAAGCGCGCCTGACCGGCGCGGTATAAACCAGTCAGGGCAGTGCTAGACTCACCGGCATTGAAATAAACATGAGGTATTGGAAAGAACGTGGGTAAACCGGCAGCAAGAATCGGCGATCAGGTGCTGCAGGACAGCCCGCACTGTCACGCACCCATCCATCCACCTGCACCGACGCCAACACCAGTACCGCATCCGCCATTGCCGTTGGCCATCATATCCGGCCAGCCCAATGTGCTGATCGGCGGCATGCCAGCCGCCAGGGTGTCGGACATGACCGTGCCGTGCATGTTGCCCGGCTGTGTTCCAGCCGGTCCCGGTATGATCTCGTTAGGCTCGGCAACAGTGATCATTGGCGGCATGCCGGCCGCCAGAATCGCTGATATGACCACGCACAGCAGTTGCGTCGCCCCGATACCAGGACCCACCGGCAAAATCCTGCCTCCCGGCTGTCCAACGGTTCTGATCGGGGGATAGCTTGCGTATCCGTCATTGGCAGGCACTGCGGCCAGTGTGTCCGAGATGTCTGGCCGATGGATCTGGCGAGATGCCACTTGTTCTGGCCGAGGTCCTTGTGTGGCAAACCGAGGGGGTTGTTCGACAGGGTCTGATCCAATGCCCGGCTGCAAACTGCGCTCAGGAGTACCCGATCATTGATGGCATACCCATTCTTATGCCGAGCGTGCGTGAATATGTCTCTGCCTACGCGCCAATGATTCTTCAACGCAACGATCTCACCGACCCCATCGAGAGCCTGATCGGCGACTGTCTGGGACCGGATCATCAGCACAATCTGACCCGCTACTATCTATCCAGTTACGCCCACGACGGGTTTCTGCGTGACGACGACGACGACGGTGTGCTGGGGGTATTCAAGGCGCTGACTGAACTGATGAATCTGCCGCAGGCGCTTGATGGCCCGGTGCTGGATCTGGGTTGCAGTGTTGGGCGAAGCACATTTGCGCTCGGCGAAATGTTCGGTGCGCTCGCGCTCGGTATCGACATGAATTTCTCGATGTTGCGGTTAGCGCAGGATGCGCTTTATGAATCGAGCGTCAGGTTTCCGAGACGCAGGGTTGGTCTTGTCTATGGCCGCTCGAAACACCTGACAGGTTATGAGAACCGTGAATGTGTGGACTTCTGGGCCTGTGATGCACAGAGTCTGCCGTTTCCTTCACAAACCGCAAAGCAGATCATCGGTCTGAATGTGCTGGACAGCGTGCATTCGCCACTCGCGCTGCTGAAGGAACTTGCCAGGGTGCTGGTGGATGATGGGATCGCGGGTCTTGCTACACCATTTGACTGGTCGGCCCGAACGACGCCGATGGAAAACTGGATAGGCGGTCACTCGCAGCGGAACTACATCGGTGGTTCGCCCGAGGTTGCGTTGGAAGCCGTGTTAGCGAACCTGAATACACCGGCCGGGCTTTCAATGATTGGCAACCGCGAAGTGAACTGGTCATCTACAGTTTCAGATCGCAGCCGTGTAATGTATCAGGACTTTCTGTTTGCGGTCAGAAAGTCGGCCCCACCAGATGGGCCGGGCTGACTCTTATATTTTTCGCCAATTGTAAAGCCTGGAGGGTCGAACGTGGCCATTGTTCCAACCAAACCACCGTTCAATACGAAAAAGTTGCTGACCGACCGTGAGTTTGCAACCTTTCGGACCATCGCCGATCGCCTCCTTCTAGGCAACACTAAGCCTCCTCTGGTCCTTGAAAATCACATTGCTCAGATGAAGGACAAGACTCAGAAACCAGAGAAGGAGATCAGTTCCCTGCGCTCCACCAATTCGACCCTTGATGGGATCAAGTTCGATGCTGTCGACCCCAAAGCGCTCGCGAGAATCTTCTATGATATGAAAGACAGCGACGGAAACGGCCTGCTGACGAGCATGAAGGAAGATCCGGACCACTGGCCGTTGGCCAAATCGTACGGCAAAACCGTCGGGACAGGATGGCGGGAACCCTGGCGTCCTGTCAGGATGAGCCTGACTGAAGATCTGCCTGCACAGTCCGGGCACGCGAGTAACCTGTTCCGTATGCGGTTCGGCAGTGCTGGTACCCCCATGCGTTTTACTTCTCTGCATTGTTCTGTGGACGAAGTAAACGGCCACTGCAACATACACATAGACGAAAGTGGTTTTGTCCTTGCGTTGCCGAAAGGGGTCAGCCTGACCCTGGACGCATACGATCATTGGGCAAACGAATTGCTGCTCAAAACCGAATTCCGCGATTGGCTGATGGGTAAGACATCGAGTGAAACAGTTAAAAAAGTCATTGCAGAAGTGATCCGCAGGATCTCGTTTCAATTCCCCAACGCATCGAATGGTTATGCGGGACTGCACAACAAAGTTAAATCGTTAAGACGCCCGCAACATGGTGGTGATGTTATCAAGACGGCGTGGGGTCTGGCCAAACCCACGGGGATGACCATTGACGCATACGACAAGGGCGACTTCAAAGTACAGGTGACCGGGACCATGCATGGCGGTGATCGCACCATTACGCTTACGAT
>JAQBYL010000385.1 GCA_027622495.1 Pseudomonadota bacterium | reverse complement strand
CGCTCGCCGGAACGCGTGGATCATTCAGACCCTGAGCAATATACAAAGGGCGGGTCATCCGGCTCACATGGTTGAGTGGCGAGATGCGCTCGAGATACTCGCGCATCACCGGGTCCCGTTCATCACCATATTCCGCCCGCCGCAGATCGCGTCGGTAATTCTGGGTGTTTTCCAGAAACGTCACCCAGTTCGAGATGCCCACCCGCTCTACCCCGGCCAGCAGACGATCCGAGTAGTGCACCATGCTGGCCAGCACCATGTAACCCCCGTAGGAGCCGCCCATGACCACAATCCGACTTGCATCCAGGCCCGGATCCGACTCGATCCAGTCCAGCAGCGCGCCGATGTCCTTGACCGAATCTTCTCTTAAAAAGCCGTTGTCGAGCTTGAGATACGACTTTCCATAACCGTTCGATCCACGCACGTTCGGTGCGATGACGGCTGCCCCGAGGCCAGTCACGTAGGACTGCACTACCGAAGAAAAATACGGTCGATATTGTGCCTCCGGGCCGCCATGGATGCTGATCACCACCGGATGGGGTCCTTCTCCCGCCGGGCGATACACAAACGCAGGGATCTGCCTCGGCTCGTCGGTGTCGCTATCGAAGGTCGGATAACTGATCAGCTCCGGTTCGACGAAGCTGTCCGGATCGAGCCCCCCTACTTCGGAACGGGTCCAGCGCACCAGGGTGCGATCCTTCAGATCGATGCTGTACACATCGGCCGGCGAGGATGCCCGATTGAGGGACAACGCCAGGTGCCCTGAATCTTCGGAAAAAGCCGCCTCCCCGATGATCCCGGGTGGAATGGCCGGTAGCGCGACCAGCGAACGATTCGGCAACCGCCACGCATACGCACGCGAAAGACCGCCTTCGTTCACCACGAAGGCGAGTGTCGATCCGTCCGGCGAGATCAGGAACTGTTCAACGTTCCAGGGGATATCGCCGGTCACCACAGTGAGTTCACCGGTGGTCAGATCCAGATGATGCAGACGCATGAACTCGGCCCCCATGTCCGAGGTGAGGTAGATGCCGCCGCCGCTGCGGTCGTAGAGCGCATCACCAAACGCTGCATTGGGGGTCTCATCGAACAACGGTGTGAGCACGCCGCTTTCGAGGTCCACCTCATAAAGAATCGACTGGTTGATCGACACATAGTGCTGAACCAGTAGCCGGTCGTCGGCCGGTGACCAGTCAAGCGCAAGCCAACTGCCCCCTTGCGTTTCAACCGCCACGGTTTCTTCACCGTTAAGGTTCTGCACGTGAATGTCAGAGTTGGTGCCATTCCTGCGCGTGGTGGTGTAGGCGAACTGATCGCCCCGGTTGGACCACCTGAGGGCTGAATTGCGCGATTTCCCATCGGTGAGCAGAGTCGAGGTGGCAGATCGCCGGTCGTACCAGAAAAGCTGATAAAACTCCGATCCCCCCACGTCCCGCAGGTAGGCAAAACCTTCATCGGACCTGCCTGGCGGCACATAGACCGCCGCCACCGGCTCATCAAAAAAGGTCAGTTGCTCACGATTGCCGCCGGGTGTGGCCACATAATGCACCTGACTGGTCTCGGCAAAGCGGGTAGAGATCAGAAGGCCATCGCCGATCCAGCCGGCAAAACGGGCCGAACGGACGTTTTCGTAAGGCAGAAGAAGGCTCCGGACCTCTTCGGAAATTTCTGGCACCCCATTGACCACGAGATTGCCCAAACGCACGAAACCATCGTTCGCTTGTGTTGCATCGGCCTGTGGTGGCGCTGAGCTACAGCCAGTCAAACCGGTGATCAGGACCAACGCTGCCGCAAGCACACGCTTGATCGTTGTGGGCACTTCTGCGATGTTCATCGATCCACACCTGATTTGATGATCGGGAGCACTTTAACCATGTCGGAACCCTGTGCCCACCTGCACCCCGGACCCAACCCGCTGAATGCCGATCTCATCATCGATCAGCACCTCGGTCCGGCGGACTATGTGGCAGCTTGCAGACACTGTGGGCAGCCTTACCTGCTGGAGATGATCGACCTGAGCGGACCGCTTCGCGCTTACCGCTTCGCGGTGCTCGATGAAGAGCATGCCAGACGTTTTCTGCACAACATGTCGAAGGGCAGTTGCGATCTCAACCGGGCAGGTGCGGAAGTGATGAACCTGGCCACCTTGAACCCGTTTGCAAAGCAGGTGCTGATCACCGATGTGGTCGCCGGTGTAATTGTTGCGCTGCAACCCATGGATCACATTCCCATGCAGAGCTGGCGCGAACTTGCCTGCGATGGCAGTTGGTGCAAGGCTCACGCGGCCTCGTAAGTCACAATTCTGAATGCGTAAGCATGCTGGTCATCGGCTGCGTAGGCCACCTCGGCAATCGGTCGCCACTTTGACCAGTCAACCTCCGGGAAATAGGTGTCTCCTGCAGGCGCACCATCCACGTGGGTGACATATAGCCGCGTGGCGATCTTAAGCCCCAGTGCGTAAATGTCGGCACCCCCCATCACGAACACCTCCTCCTCGCCGTCTGTGCGGGCAATCCGTCTGCCGAGCGCCACGGCCGACGCAAAGTCGCCGACGATCTCGATTCCGACACGCCGGTAGGCCGGATTGCGGGTCACTACAATGTTGGTCCGCCCGGGAAGCGGCGCTTTCATGCTCTCAAACGTCCTGCGGCCCATGATGACCGGCTTGCCCAGAGTGGTTTTCATGAAATGCGTAAGGTCTTTGCGCAGGCGCCAGGGCAGGCCGCCCGCCGCACCGATCACCCGGTTGCGGCCCTGCGCCCAGATCAGGCAGATGTGCGGATCAGACGGCAATCGGCGCCTTCAATGCGCCATCACACTGATAGTCATGCAGTTCAAAGTCGCCGATCTGAAAGTCAGCCAGGTTCCGCACCGCTGGATTGAGGGTCAGGGTAGGTAACGGCTTAGGGGTGCGTTTGAGTTGTTCGTCAGCCTGATCAAGGTGATTTGAATAAAGATGAGCGTCGCCCAGAGTGTGCACAAACTCACCCGGCGCAAGTCCGGTTACCTGCGCCACCATCAGCGTGAGCAGCGCATAAGAGGCAATGTTGAAGGGTACGCCCAGAAAGATATCGGCACTGCGCTGGTATAACTGACACGATAACCGACCGTCTGCCACGTAGAACTGAAACAGTGTGTGACAGGGTGGCAGCGCCATACTGTCGACCTCAGCGACATTCCATGCACTGACGATATGGCGCCGCGAGTCCGGGTTGGTTGAAATGGAATGCACCACCTTGTCGATCTGATCGATGGCGCCACCGTCAGGGGTGGGCCACGAGCGCCATTGCGAACCGTACACCGGGCCCAGCTCGCCGTTTTCGTCGGCCCACTCGTCCCAGATATGGACTTTGTTCCGGGTCAGGTACGCAATGTTGGTACTGCCACTCAAGAACCACAGCAGTTCATGGATGATCAACCGCAGCACCACCTTCTTGGTGGTCACCAGCGGAAATCCGGCGTTCAGATCGAAACGCATCTGATAGCCGAACACGCTATAGGTGCCGGTACCGGTGCGGTCGTCCTTGTAGGTGCCGTTGCTGCGAACATGCCGCATTAAATCCAGGTACTGTTTCATAATCCTTAAGCCTGCGGTCTTTGTGTTTACTGCGTTGGCAGTCTTGTCAGTCGATTCGCCCAGAGCATGATCAGAATACCAACGATCACCATCGGGAGCGACAGCAGCTGCCCCATGGTCAGTGCATCGAAGGCAATAAAACCCAGGTGCCCGTCCGGCTGGCGGAAATACTCCGTCACCAGCCTGACGCAGCCGTAGCCTGCGAGAAAGCCGCCGCTTAACGTCCCGGTGGGTCGGGGCTTTGCCGCCAGCAGCCAGACAAAGGTGAACAACACCACCCCTTCCCCAAACGCCTGATACAGGGGTGAAGGGTGACGCGCAAAACTTTCCCACTGGCCCACGCATAACTGGTTGATCGCCCGGATGGCATCCGCACTGCAGGGGTAGATAAAACCAAACACGGTATCGGTGACCCTTCCCGGCAACTCGGTGTTGGCAAAATTTCCCAGCCGACCGAAGCCCAGGCCCATCGGGACCAGTGGAGCAACAAAATCGCTCACCTGGAAAAAGGTCATGTGATTACGTCTGGCAAACCAGGCGAGGGTGGCAGCGCCCCCGATCAGCCCGCCATGGAACGACATTCCGCCCTGCCAGATAAAAAACAGTGTCCAGGGTGCAGCCAGAACCGGCCCCAGATCATAAAACAGCACATACCCGAGCCGACCGCCGAGAATGACACCGATGGCACCGTAGAAAACAAGATCGGACACCTGTTCTTCGGTGAAGCCGGTCATCCGATGTCGCGCCTGCCACAAA
>JAQBYL010000384.1 GCA_027622495.1 Pseudomonadota bacterium | reverse complement strand
GCTCTGTTTTCGCGACCGCACATGCCTTTGATCATTACCGCAGCGATTGCGCTGGATGACTTCAGCGAGGTCAACGGCGCCACCCACCTTATTCCCGGTAGTCAGCTCTGGCCGGCGGATAGAATGCCTGAACAAGCGGAGGTGATCCGCGCAGAGATGACCGCGGGCAGCATGCTGGTTTGGGATGGTGCGATCTACCATGGTGGCGGGGCTAACCAGACTCCAGACCAAACCCGTCGTACCCTCACTTTCAATTACACCCGTGGCTGGCTGCGTACTCAGTTCAATCAGTATCTGTCGGTGCCGCGAGAAAGAGTTCTCAACATGCCTGCCGAATTGCAGGCTGACCTCGGCTACCATCGTAGTGCGCTGGGTTTAGGCGGTTGCGATATGCAGGATCCTTTGGCCTATCTGCAGCAATTGATGGAGGCAGGCGGGGACGGTTTTCAGAGGCTGCTCGGGAGGGAAAACTCGTAATCGAGCTCGAGTTGCTGACGCTGCGCCCTCTTACGTCTTACCCGGCGTTCCTGAGGCGGATATCGTCGATTACCCGTTTTACCAGATCGGTGAATATCCGAAACGATTCGTTGGCCGCCAGGTCTTCGTTGATCAACATATCGAACGCACGTGTTTCAACGGTCTTCAATTCAGCCACAACGCGCTCCCGCTCAGCCTGATCGGTGCTTTGTAGGCCCTGATCGCGCAAGGCGAGGACCTCTCCGTAGAAGTGATCAATACGGTTTTTACGCCGTCGACCGTAGATTGTGGCAATAGCGTACACGCCACTGACCACGCCAAATGCAAGGGTAACCCCGACCTCGGCGACCCCGGAGTAACGTTCCAGCAGATCCGGCTCATCGCGTCTGCTGTAAGCGTCCGCACCCGGATGGAGCATGAAGGTGTAGCTGTGAGAACCCTCGGCCGAGCCGGCCAGAATCTGGAATGCCGAAGGGTTCAGCGCGGTGAGGGCCGGACGCAGATACTCGATCTGTTCGGCCAGATCAAAGATCGACGGGGCGGACGCAGTGGCGCTTGCTACCAGCAGTTTTTCGACGGCAACCGTCACGATTGGTTGTGAGGTCAGGTCGCCATAAGCGCGGACCGGGATCACGAAGGGTTTCAGCGTGGGATTCATCAGGGTGAGTGCGTCTACTGTGGAACCGCGCCCGATATCGCTCGGTTCACCCAGGCTCAACATGCGGTATTCACCACATTGCGCGATCGCCCGGGGCACCTCCGGGCTGATCGGTGCGAACACCACCACGACGTCTGCACAGGGACCGTCTTTCAGGTAGTTGATCTGTTCTACGCCAAAACTTTCAGCTGCGATCTCGAGCATCGATCGGGACGTCGATCCGGGTGGACCCGCCCACACGGTGCCCTCTTTAAGTTGTTGGGGCAGATCAAATGGGGCTTGTGTAGACCGGTAAGCGATGTGCAGAACCGTCGAATAAAGGGGCGCTACGGTGGCGACCTGAGCGGAAAACGGTTCATTGTTAGAAACCAGCGCCAGGTCGGCGACTCCCTGTTGCAGAGCCATCATCTCGGAGGTGTCCGGATCAGGCGATGGCACCAGTTCGATATTGACTGATCCGTTGTCTTTGAGCAGTTGGACCAGTTGTTCTGCAATGGCGCGATCCAGTTCCATTCGAGGTACGACCAGGGTCAGCGTGGTCCCCGACTTTGTACATGCGGACAGGATCACGACCAGCGCCACGATCACCCAGCAGGCCTGCCACCTTGGGCGCGGGGTTGGATCGATATGATTCACAGACGCTTTCATCGAGCGGGTCCGGGGCGAGGTGGGAGCGAAGAATATCGGCGCTGCTCCCACGCTTCAACTTTCGGCTGGCAATGCCATTCGTTTGTTTAAAAACACACTGCTAGTATTGGCATACACGAATGAAAAAAAGGCGAGCGCCATGGGATCGAGAATTTGTGAACGGCTCAATGTCGAGTTTCCGTTGTTTGCCTTCAGTCATTGCCGCGATGTTGTGGCCGAAGTCAGCAAAGCGGGAGGCTTCGGCGTGCTTGGCGCGGCGGGTCACACACCAGAATCACTGGAGATTGAACTGCGCTGGATCGATGAGCACGTTGGCGGCAAACCCTACGGAATCGACCTGATTGTGCCAACCAGCATCGCCGACAAAGAAGGCAGTGTCAGCGCCGCGGATCTTGAAGCCCGCATCCCGGAAGCCCATAAACGCCACGTCGAGAACATCCTCGCGCAGAATGGCATCGATACCCGCGGCTTGTGGGACCGGCCCATCTCTGACAACTTCGGCGACAATCTGCGCGAAGCAGGTGCAGCGAAGAGCATGGAAGTCGCTTTCAATCACCCGATCAGCCTGATCGTCAATGCGCTCGGTGTACCCCCCGCAACAATGATGCGCATGGCGCGGGAACACGGTGTCATGGTAGGTGCCCTGGCAGGGTCGAAAGAGCACGCCATCAAACATGCAGAAGCCGGTGTAGATGTCGTCATCGCCGCGGGAACCGAAGCCGGTGGCCACTGCGGCGAGATTGCCACGCTGGTGCTGGTCCCGGAAGTCATCCGTTCCCTCAAAGAGTTCCCCGAAGTCGACGTGCTGGCCGCCGGTGGCATTGTTACCGGCACCCAGATGGCAGCGTGCATGGCCATGGGTGCCGCAGGCGCCTGGACCGGTTCTGTGTGGCTCACCACGGTGGAGGCAGAGACCGCGCCCGCAATCAAAGAGAAAATGCTCACCGCCACCTCACGCCAGACGGTTCGCTCACGCAGTCGAACCGGCAAGTACACCCGCCAGTTGCGTTCTCCCTGGACCGATGCCTGGCAGGAGGCAGACTCGCCAGACCCACTGCCCATGCCCCTGCAGGGCTTGGTCAGCGGACCAGCGCTCGCGCGGATCGATAAACTGGCGGAAGCCGGTGATGCCAATGCACGCAGATTGGCGACCTACTGGGTAGGGCAGGGGGTTGGAATGATGAACGCCAGCATCAGCGCTCGGAGTGTGGTGCAGGAGTTTATGCAGGAGTATGTGCAGACGGTGGAGAGAGCGGCAGCCTTACTGGACTGATCTTTGCCTGGCGTGGCTTTGCTTTGATCAGTCGACCTGGATACACCAATACCTGAACTCGCGGGGTCTGGTTGGTTCAGGTCGACTGAACCAAGCAACGGAACCAAGCAACGGAACGTCTGAACCACTCAATGGCGACTGATCTTACTGCTCCCCTCGCGGCATTGACTTCCGCACCCCCGCATCAAACCCCGAAGCCACCCACTCCCCCTGCGCCGTATTCCAATGCGAAAAAAACAACCGCATGGCCGGATCCGGATGCAACGCAAGCCGTTCCGGAAACAGATTCCAGTCTGTGAGGACAGGTGAAGGTGCCCGCATGTATTTGTCGGTAGTCGGAAGAGAACTCTTGAGCCAGCCACCGCGTGCATAGTACTGATGCCAGGTTCGCCTGCCCTGCTTGCCGTCGCCGTCGAGGCGCGTGTGGTAAAGGGCGGTATCGTAAAGAACACAGGTCCCGGCCTGCCCGTAGATGGGCACTTCGCGATAGTCATCCTGCAGGCCGTCGAAGGCTGCTTTCAGGGTTTCGTAGCGCTGGCTGCGCGGAACGACGCAGAACGATGGTGTAGTTGGTCCGACGTTGCTCAGGTAGTGGATAGCGCATAACCAATCGATGGGGAAATAGGGTTCGCGTATCAGACGGTCCTGCGTGACTGCGTCATGGTGAAAATTCATTGCCCCGATGCCGCTGTTTTTGGGGGTTTCGCGCAGGTTGAACTCAGCAAAGCGCACTCGATCGGTGCCGCCAAGAAGATCGCAGACGATCGGGTAGGAGCGTGGAGGTTGGGTGTAGCGGTCGAGTTCCGGGTGATCCAGAAGGGGTTGTGAGTAGATCAGACCCTGGTTGCGGTGATGCGGTTTGCGTTTGGCGCCAAGCCCCCAGACTTCGGGAGTGGCAGCCTGCGTACGATGGTAGAAATTGTTCAGGTGCGAAAGTTCAGCGGTGTCCAGGCACTGGCTCAGAACAACAAAACCGTTGGCTCGAAAAAAGGTACAGGCTTCCTGATGTTGATTGGCTGGGTCAAAGCTTTTGGCGGGTGTCGTGACGCGACCGAACCCCTGAGCGTAGTTTGAATCGCCCGACAAATTTTCCTGGGGTTGAAGTTTGATCTCCATGGGCCCGGGTTCTTCTGCTTTCAGGGGAGCGGTCGAAAGACCGGGATCGCCCAGCCGGCGGGGTCTGTTTCAAAGGCGACCTGCACACTCATTCCGGCCTTCAGATCTGCAGGATCGCAGTCGACGATGTTGCTCGGTATACGCCCCCCTTCAGGCAGGTCGATCCACG
>JAQBYL010000383.1 GCA_027622495.1 Pseudomonadota bacterium | reverse complement strand
ATTCCATGAGAGCAGCCTGGTCGGGCGGCTCGATGTGCAAGCCCTGCTGGATGCAGCACCTGCCGACGCGGTTTTTTACGTATGTGGTCCGAGTGGTCTGATTCGCGCGGTGATTGAGGGTGCAACGGAACGCGGTATGGATGCACAACGCATCCGGTCAGAGCAGTTTTAGTCGCCTTCCAGTTTTTCAATCAGGTCCAGCGCAAGAGCCGCACCCGGCCAGTTCACACCGAGGTCGCGGACCAGGCGCAGTGCCTGCTGGGCCCGCACCAGCGATTCACCATGGAAGCGCCAGTCTCCCTGCTCGACGATAGGTTCAATTACCCCTTCGTCCACCATCTCGACAATCAGCGACTGTTCGACCCCGCAGACTTGAGCGAACTCATTGAAGGTAAAGGTAATCCGCGAATCCATCACCACACCGCGAATGATCGATCTATCAGCCATCGCTTAAACTCCCATCGCCTCGCGCGGGTTGTAGGCCTCCACGCGCTCGAGTTGTTCATACAGCGCCAGCGCTTCGCTGCCGGGGTTGGCTGGCATGACGACTTTCAACTGTACGTACTGATCACCCGCAGGTGATCCAGGCATACCGCGGCCTTTAAGGCGCAGACGTTTGCCACTGCTTGCGCCCGGCGGAATCTTGAGGTCCACAGGCCCGCCCAACGTTGGCGCCTTCACGGTTCTGCCAAGGGCTGCCTCCCACGGCGTAACCGGCAGCGTGACATGAACATCGCGCCCCTGTACTTCATACACCGGGTGCTTTTCCAACTCGACCATCAGGTATAGATCGCCGGCTGGAGCACCTTTGCCCATGCCCGGTCCACCCTGACCTTCCAGACGGATGCGCTGACCCGCTTTGATGCCCTTGGGAATGGTGACGTTCAACGTGCGCCGTTTGTTTGTGACCCGGCCGTCGGGTCCAGCCTGTGGCATATCCAACGCGATCTGCCGGGTGGCGCCGCGATAGGCGTCTTCGATAGAAATGCTGATGCTGGCGTTCATGTCCTGGCCGCCCATTCGCATTTCGCGATAGGCCCCGCCACCAAAACCGCCGGAACCCCGGCCACTGCCGAACAGGGTGTCGAAGAAGTCACTGAAACCATCGGATCCTGCGCCGGGCTGACCGCCACGCCCGGTGTTGAAGCGGAACTCACGCTGCCAGTCCGGGGGCGGTTGAAAGTCCTGACCTGCCTCCCAGTTTTCGCCGAATTGATCGTAGGCCGTACGCTTCTCGGGATCTTTAAGCACCTCATAGGCTTCTTTCATTTCTTTGAAACGGGCTTCGGCATCCGGCTCTTTGCTGACGTCCGGATGGTATTTACGTGCCAACCGGCGGTATGCGCGTTTAATCTCGTCGGCTGATGCCGTCCGGTCAAGCCCTAAGGTGGTGTAGTAGTCCTTGAATTTCATCTGCTGCTGATCGCCCGATAGAAGGCCGAAGGGTGAATGGTCACTTTCATTTAATCGGGCTCATTGTCCAGTTTTCAAGGGCTGCGCAACTCAGCGGCCCTCTTTGTCGCCGGGTGCGCGAACGATAAACACTGGCTTGGCCTCACTCACCTTCGCCCAACTTTTACCGGTCTGCTCCACCTTCATCAGGAACAGCACTTCCTTTGCAAGACTGGCCGTGCTCATGAACACGGCATCCCTGGTGCGCTGTGCTTCAGGGATGATGGCCGTGTCGATGCCGCCAGGGCACAGGGCATTGATCCGGATGCCACGCGCCGCAAGGGTTGGCCCGAGGCTGCGGACCAGCCCCACCACCGCGTGTTTGCTCATGGCATACAGCGGATCAACACTGTACGGGGTAATCCCCGCAAGCGACGCCGTCACCACGATCGCCGCACCGTTGCCCAGTGTGGGCAACAGGGCTCGCAGACCCAGAACAACTCCATCCACATTCACACCCATCATCCGCCGGTAGCGATCCAGCGTCGCTGCTTCGAACTGATACTCGCTCAGCGGGGCCGACGGTGGCGCGATCTGGATGCCTGCGTTCAAATGCACATGGGTTGGCGCGCCAAGTTCGCTCAGTTTGTGGACCACCGCATGCCAGTCTTCGACCTGGCTGACATCGCAATGCTGATAGATCGCCCCGGTCGCCCGGGCCAGCGCTTCACCGCGTTCATCATTCACATCAAGCGCCAACACTTCAGCACCGCTTGCGCGCGCCGCCTGTACCACGGCTTCACCAATCCCCGAGCTTGCGCCGGTTATCAACCAGATGTCGCCGCTGCTCATAAAATGTTGCTCATAAAATATTGCCCTCGTGAATGATGTGGCTGATGCAGAACCTAGAGGTGCTGTTCCGCTCTGGCTCTCTTAAGCCTGCCCTGCTAAGTTCGCCCAGGCAACCGACTTCGACAAGCAAAATTACCCGCACTACCGACAATCGACTGGACACGCAATGACTCGAACGGATCAGAAATCAGACTTTGACATCATCATCGTGGGCGCAGGTTTCGCCGGCCTGTACATGTTGCACAGGGCTCATGAAATGGGCCTGTCTGCCCGCGTCTTCGAAGCCGGCGACAATGTCGGTGGCACCTGGTACTGGAATCGTTACCCGGGGGCGCGCTGCGATGCCGAAAGTCTGGCTTACTCTTTTTCGTTCGATTCTGATCTTGAGCAGGAATGGCAGTGGACGGAACGTTATGCGACGCAAGCAGAGATTCTGGCCTATGCCGAGCATGTCGCTGATCGCTTCGACCTGCGCCGTCATATCTCGTTTGAAAGCACCGTCGATGGGGCGCGTTACGACGACTCGACTAACCTGTGGTCTGTGACTGTCGACACCGGTGAGGTCGCATCCGCACCGTTTCTGATCATGGCAACCGGTTGTCTGTCGGTCCCACTGGTACCAGACATCGAGGGCCTCGAAAACTATAAAGGTAAGCGCTACCAGGCGAGCTTGTGGCCACACGAGAGTGTCGACTTCTCTAACCAGACCATCGGTGTCATCGGTACCGGATCTTCGGCGATTCAGGCGATCCCGGTCATTGCGCAACAGGCTGAGCATCTCACCGTATTTCAGCGAACCCCGAACTTCAGCGTGCCTGCGGTGAATGCATCCCTCGATGACAGCTGGGTGGGTGCATTCAAGAAAAACTATCGGGAACACCGCCGCTTTCACAAGCTGGGTCTGTCATCCGGGTTTGGCGATCTGGAGATCGAAGCGCGCGAGCGGCAACCGGACGCCATGACGGCCGAAGGCTTGAGTGACGCCGAGTTTGACGCGATGATTGAAGCACGCTGGGAGCAAGGCGGCGCCTACATTCTGGGCACCATCGCCGACACCCTGGCTAACGAGACGACCAACGCAAGGTTCGCGGATTTCGTGCATCGCAAAATTCGCGACATCGTCGACGATCCCGCCACCGCCGACGCGTTATGTCCCACATCGCATCCCATCGGCACCAAACGGATCTGTGTAGACACCGACTACTACGCAACCTACAACCGACCCAACGTCGACCTGGTGAATCTGCGCGAAGAACCCATCATCAGGATCACCGAAACCGGCATCCAGCTGCCCAAACGCCACGTCGCCTTCGACACCCTGGTGCTGGCCACCGGTTTCGACGCCATGACCGGCGCGTTATTGAAGATGAACATCCAGGGCAGCAACGGCCAGAAACTCAAAGACAAATGGGCGGAAGGCCCACGCACCTATCTGGGCCTCATGATGGCCGGCTTCCCTAACCTCTTCACCATCACCGGACCAGGAAGCCCCTCCGTTCTCTCAAACATGCTCGTCTCCATAGAACAGCACGTCGACTTCATCATCTCCCTGATCACCCACATGCGCGATAAAAACTCATCTCGCATAGAGACCAGCCTCCAGGCCGAAGACCAGTGGGTCAACCACGTCAACGATATCGCCAATGCCACCCTCTTCCCCAAAGGCGGCTCCTGGTACCTGGGCGCCAACATCCCCGGCAAACCCCGCGTCTTCATGCCTTACGCCGCCGGCGTCGGCGTCTACCGAGAAGTCTGCGACGAAGTAGCCGCCGACAACTACCGAGGCTTCATACTCTCCTAACCAGCACGGCATTAACCAGCAACTGTGCTCCAATCGCGTGTCTATGCAACAAACTTGGGCACCGCATCCAACAACCGCTTTGTATATTCATGCGACGGGTTATCGCACACGCGCGCAACCTCCCCATGCTCCACCACCCGCCCCTGATACATAACTGCAATGTCATCGGCAAAATACCGCACCACATCAATATTGTGCGTTATAAACAGATAAGTAAGTTCAAGGTCGTTTTTCAACTGATCCAGCAGCAACAGGATTTTGGCCTGTACACTCACATCAAGCGCACTGGTCACCTCGTCGCA
>JAQBYL010000382.1 GCA_027622495.1 Pseudomonadota bacterium | reverse complement strand
CTGGCAAGCGCACTGCCGCGGTTTGTATCAGCTGCCAGCAGCGGCTTGAATTCTAATTCGCACCCAACACGCTGCAGTCACAGAACCCTTGGTCCAGGAGATCCGCGAATACTATCGCACGGGTGGTGGAACCTCGGGGCGAGATCCGTTTTCGATGCCCGGAGAGCGCATAAAACGATATGGTCTTGCGCTCGCCGCGCTGGCGCAGAACGACTGGTCACAGGCGATTGCCGAGTTCGAGTGGGCGTTCGCCACCGGCTTTCGATCGGGGGAGATGCTGCATCTGTACGGTCTCATAGACGATCAGTACGGACTCTACAAAGGTTTCAGCGAATCCGTCGAGTGGCGCGCGTGGCTCGCCAGGCTCGATGCGGCCAACGCCAAGGATCGCACCGATCTGAGGGCGAGATTTCCCGAGTTGTTTGCTGACCTGCGCTGACTATGGACCTGCGACTGTGTGCCGGGTGGGCTCGGTCACGCCGACCGCCTTGCTCGGGAAATCGCACAATGACGACGCTTGTCCCGACCTCTAGTCAACTTCCAGGCAGCGCGAGGGCAACGATTTCCATCAGCTCGTTCTGCCGCCCCAGTGCTACCACCACGAACTGCCGGCCATCCTGCTGGTAAGTCATGGGTGCACCTGTCGGTCTGCCGCCAAGGGGTACCCGGCGCAGCAGCTGACCGGTGTTTTTGTCGATCACGTTCAGGGTTGTGAGCGACGAGGTTTTGTAAAACAGCAGATCCCCCGCAACCACGGACGCAGAATTTCCGATGACAGTGGAGTCGGCGTCGCCGGCTACCTGCCACACAATTGTGCCTTCATTCAGATCGTAAGCAGTGACCGCAGATCCCAGACCGGGGTACGGTGAGCCGGTGTTCGGACCAAAAAAAAGATCCGGAAACACATAGTAGAAGTTGGGTTCATTACCCGGCTGCAGCGCCACCTTGTGGGTCAGTGGACCAAAGCCGCTCACATACAGACGCTGCGTGAGTGGATCGTAAGATGCACCTCCCCAGTTGGCTCCCCCGCCCTCTCCCGGTGTCACAATCAGCCCACGTAAAGTGGGCGGTGTGTACAACGGCCCGACATCGTATGCATCGGCAGATGCTGGATTGATCAGATCAGCGCGAACACTACCCTGCCGAACAAAGGGCGGTGGTTTGCTCGGGATGGGTTGGGTCAATGCCGCGAGCTCACCCGGCACCGTTGATGGTGGGACCGGCGTTTCAACAATCGGCCACACGGGCTCGCCGGTCACCCGGTCGAGCACATACACGAATCCCTGCTTCGAAACCTGAGCGAGCGCCCTGACCGGCTCACCCGCGACAGTGATATCCACAAGGTTAGGGGCTGCCGGCAGATCGTAGTCCCATATGTCATGGTGAATGGTCTGAAAGTGCCAGTTGCGTTCACCGGTCTCACAGTCGAGCGCCACAATACTGTTGGCAAACAGATTGTCGCCATGCCGTCTGCCGCCATAGTAGTTGTTTGTGGGGCAGCTCACGGGCAGATACACCTGACCAAGCGCTTCATCTGCACTCATGGGTGCCCACACATTGGTGTTGCCATTGGTCCTGAAGCTCTCATTCCCCCATGTGTCGGCGCCGAACTCACCCTCTCTGGGAACGGTATGGAAACTCCACAGCAGCTCTCCCGTCGCGAGATCAAAACCGCGCACATCCCCGGGTGGTGATGGCGGCAGCACCTCGCCGTCATGCACGCTCGAACCCAGGATCAGCACATTTCGGCAGATCACAGCAGGCGAGGTGTTGCCCACCTGCGTGACCACGCCGGCTAGATCCGGTATATCAGGTTGATCGTGCACATCATCCAGGCGCGTGGTGCTCTCGTTCAGACGCGGGATGCCGTCCAGAAGATCAACAACACCGCGGCCTAAAGAACCAAAATCCGCTATCGGTTTACCGCTCACGGCATCCAGCGCAATCAGTCTTGCATCCCCAGTCGGCATGTAGATGATCTTGCGACCGGTGCTCTCATCGTAGGAAACACCACGATGTAGAAACCCGTTGTTCGGCGGCCGGCCGAAGTTGTAACTCTGCGGGTCGTAGACCCACAACGTTTCACCAGTGGCTGCGTTGATGGCCGCCACCTGACTGAAAGAAGTGCTGGTGTAGAGCACTCCGTCAATCATCAGTGGTGTTGCCTCGAACGCAGAATTCTGGAAAGCAGCCAGATCGTTGTCTGGTGACCGCCAGCGCCAGACCACCGAAAGATCGCCGACGTTGGTTCTGTCAATCTGGTCCAGCGGTGAATACTTGTTGCTGGAGAGATTGCCTGCATACACGGGCCACATACCCTGGGCCGTACCGGTGGTTAGAATGTCGCGCTGTTCTACGACCTGCACGACCAGTTGGTCCACTGAGCTTGCATTAATGCCGTCACTGACCCTGAGCTCAATCACGTAGTTGCCAGCCACATCAGCGACGAAATTGACCGTGCTGCCGATGCCGGTAATCACCGCAGTACTGCCAACGGGTGCGTCCACCAGTTCCCAGTCGAAAGCGAGCGGATCGCTGTCGCCGTCAGTGCTGCGCCCGCCGAACAGGGTAACTTGAGATCCTTTGATCGCAGTCTGATCCAGGCCCGCATCCACCTCTGGAACTTCTGCGTCGCCTGGATCAACCGCCGGATTGATCAGTGCCCCGCGAACCAGATTGAGAAACGTCTGTGTATCAAAGGCAGCCGGTTCACTGGTCTGGTGATAGTTTCCGACGTCTTTGACCGCTCGCCCGTCCCCTATGCGGGCATAGTTACTAAAGCGCAGCACAACCAGATCGTCATTCGGATAGACCGCGACAACCTGAGCGTGCAAACCCAGTGCTGCGAAGCCTTTGTTGGCAAGCGGCCACCAGTAAAACCCGTAAGTTCCCCCTCTGGCTGGAATGGTGCTCTCATCGAACCAGGCCTGGCTCAGCACCTTCTCGCCATTCCATTCGCCCTGACGCGCAAACAGCAGACCAAAACGCGCAAAGTTAAGCGGGGTTGCGTCGATGCAACAGTAGCTCATCACGTGATCGGTACTGTCTCTCCACCACTCACCGTTGAAGCCGATCTTCTGACCCAGACCCACACGCAGGTATTCATCAATTGGCACACCCGTCGCCGCGCGCACCAACTCACCGGCAAGCATCACATCTGAGTTCGAATAGGTGTAAAGTTTTTCGCCCGGTGTCCCGATCAACGGCCGTTGCAGAGACAACGCCAGTTGATCGGAGGCGTTGTACAGAGCCGCGCCGTCGGGCACACCATCACCATCCGCATCCCCAATCAGCTCCAGAGCGGTTCGCACTGTGAGCAGATGATGAACGGTGATCTCGCCTTTGGCGGTACCGGACCATGCGCTGATGAACTCACCAACACGCTGATCCAGACCTTTGATTGCGCCCTCATCAATCGCAGCACCAACCAGAGCGCTGGTGACACTCTTGGCAACCGACCAGCTGGTCACCAGATCGTCGGCTGTCTTGTTGGCCGTGTAACGCTCGGCGACCACACGTCCATTCTTGATCACCAGCACCGCACCAGTATCGTTTCCGGCAGCAAACGCATAGGCCATTGCAGCCTGGATATCATCCGGACAAAGGCCTTGGGTTTGTGGTGCGGCCGTCTGCCAGCCGTTTGTGGGCCAGCTCTTTGTCGTTGTGTCGGTGACCGTGACGGAACAACCCTGAGTCTGTGATCCGCCGCCCGATCCAGTGCCACCACCAGATCCCGCCGGGGCTGCACTGCCACCCCCGCCACCACCGCCGCATGCACTGGTTAGCGTCAACAGGACGACAAGGCCGCCTAATCTTGCTGACCGCAGCATCTCATTGTCTCAAGTTGCATCACCCATCCCGATTGGCATTCTCCGCCTCAACCCGACGCCGCATATCGAGATAGGCAGATTCGATCAGGTTGCGTAGCGCAATCTCGTCAATCTCGTGCCCGCGTTTGATTTTGACGTGGCGCATGTATTTACCATTGCCTTCAAGCAGGCCGGCTTCGTCTGTGAGTTCCGCACCACGGAAAAATCCGACGTTGGTATGATTCGTGAATGCATTTACATCGGCAAAGGCGGCATCGGTAACGCAGCCAGTAGGGCAGCCGTCATGCATGAGTTCATGCACGTCCACACCGCAACTACGGATTACCTCGAACCAGTATTGTGCGATCAAGCCCAGATCGTTCGAATGCTCAGCCATCCATTGCGTGACAGCGGGATCTTTTCTGACCGCTTCTGGAAACCGGAAAAGTTGATTTACCACGGTTGTGCCTCCACACCATCTTCGGTCTGGCTTTCAGTGAAAATATCACAACATGAACCATCCGTAACAGGCTCACATCAGC
>JAQBYL010000381.1 GCA_027622495.1 Pseudomonadota bacterium | reverse complement strand
AACGAGGATCCCGACACACTCAAGGCAATGATCAGCGAAGAGTTCTGTGGCCGTCAGACCCACCTGCATGGCAATACCGCCAGCTTCTGAAGTCCCTGGCCGCCCTGCTGCCGGTCTGGGCCGACGGCTTGGTGCGATGCTCTACGACACGCTGCTGGTTTTTGCGGTGTGGCTCGTGACTATATTTGCTTTAACCGCGGCAAATCGTTTTCAGGCGGTGAGTGGTGCCTGGTTCCAGACATTTCTGTTTCTGGAGGCCTTCGGTTTTTTCGCGTTCTTCTGGATGCGCGACGGTCAGACCCTCGGGATGCGTGCCTGGCGCCTGCGGCTGATCGCCAACAATGGCGGTGATCTCACGTTGAACCAGGTGACCATCAGATTGATGACAGCCATGGTTTCGTTCGCCGCGCTGGGCCTCGGCTATTGGTGGTGCCTGGTGGATCCACAGCGCAGAACCTGGCCGGATCTTGCGTCGGACACAAGCATTGTGGTCGACGCGCCCTACAACGACGAGATCTGAGTCTTGCTCACGCCGGCCGACCCATGCGGCGCAACAGCCACCAGGCGGTCAGCGCAAACACCGCGTGCACACCCCACATGCCCATCCCGGCCGGAACGAATCCCGACTGAATCGCATTCAGATTGAACACCAGCGCAAAATAGTACGCGAGCAGAACAATCATGCCTGGAACAATCCGGGCAAAGCGGCCTTGCCTGGGTCGGGTCGGGGCAATCCCCAGGGCGATCACCGAACTGATGAACACAAACGCAGGCAACCCCCCCCGCCAGTGAAATTCAGCGTTCTCGGCGGGTTTGTCGGAAGCAAGCAGCGCTTTCGTGTCCATCGCATCGATCCCCAGATCACTGCTGCGCGCCGCTGACATGTCTACACGCTGACCGAGTTCTTCAAACTCGATCACCCGGTAATTCAATTCACCAGGATTGCCCTCATAGCGCTTGCCGTCGCCCAGAAGCAGAAACCTGCTTCTGGTCTGTGCATCCATATACTGTTCGCCACGTCGCGCCCACACCGACACGCCGGGCTGATTATCGCGGTATTCAGATATGAAGACGTTGAACAGAGTCTTCTGATCTTCGCTGATGCTTTCGGCATAGGTGACCCGCTGCTGGTCAGCCTGAACCAGGAACACACCCGGTGTCACCGCCTGAAAGTCACGCCGATTACGCTGTTCAACGAGTTTGTCTTCTAACGCAATCATACTGGTCGGGGTGATCGTCAGACTGAGCGCACCAACGATTGCCGAGATGATCAGGATCGGAATTAAAAACCAGCTCAAGAACCGCAGCGGCGTTGCCCCACCGGCGAGCAGCACAGTCATTTCCTGATCTGCAAACAGACGGCTGACGGTGAGCAGAAGCGAAACATACAGCGCAAACGGAAACAGCAACTGCATGAATTCCGGCATCCGCAGGCCGATGATCACGAACAGTGCATCCGCTGAAAAACGACCCGCCGCCGCTTCCTGCAGATAGCCGATGAAGCGACCACCAACCGCGACCACCAGCAGGACGGCAACGGTTACCAGAAACACCTGAAGAAGTTCCCGATTCAGGTACCAGGCTACGACCATATGCTTACCGCGTCGGTTTCCACTAGAATTGCGCGCCAAAGACAAGTGACGGGGATTATGAAGTATTCAACCAAAACCGGAAGCCTCAACGACCTGGTGACACCTTGCCTGGTCACCACTCTGGCAAATGCGAAAAAACTTGCTTCGCAATGGAAAGCCGGTCCTGCCTTAAGTGTTGCCACAAAAGACTTTGATGACAAAGCCGGTTCCGTCCTGCTGGTGAATATGCCGGATTCCGCCAAGGCCTCCCGGATCCTGGTCTGTGGATCAGACGGCACAGTCAGTGTCGCTGATTTCAACAAAATTGTGAACGCGGCTGCCGCACGTCTCGCCACACTGAAAATCACATCAGCAGCGCTTGCCCTGAATACGATCACCGTGACCGATCGTGATGTGTACTGGAAGATCTGTACCACTCTCACCGCCATTTCACTCAGCGTATACGGCTTCAACAATTACAAATCGTCTGCTCAGTCAGCGACCCTGCGCACCGTTCACGCGGTGGTCGACAATCGAAGCAGAAGCGCCTGCCAGAAAGCGGTTCGCGAAGCGAATGCACTGAAACAGGGTTTTGACTTCGCCCGCGATCTTGGTAATCAGCCACCCAATGTCTGCAACCCGACCTATCTGCTCCGGGAAGCCCGCAAACTGGGTAAATCAGCCAAAGTCAAAGTATCTGCGCTGGATGAGAAGAAAATGGAGAGCCTCGGCATGGGGGCTTTCATGTCTGTCACCCGCGGCAGTACCACACCGGGCAAAATGATCATCGTCGAATACTCAGGCGGTAAAAAAACCGATGCGCCCGTTGTGCTCATCGGCAAAGGCATCACCTTCGACACCGGCGGCATAAGCCTGAAACCCGGTGCAGCCATGGATGAAATGAAGTTCGACATGTGCGGCGCTGCAGCGGTTCTGGGTACCACGGTTGCCGCTATCGAGGCCAGTCTTCCGATCAATCTGATCTGCATCGTCGCCGCTGCAGAGAACATGCCTGCCGGGAATGCTTCTCGACCTGGTGACATCGTCGCAACCATGTCGGGTAAAACAGTTGAGATCCTGAATACCGACGCCGAAGGCCGTCTGGTGTTGTGCGACGCCCTGACCTACGCCGAACGATACAAACCCAAAACGGTTATCGATGTCGCCACACTGACTGGTGCGGTTATCGTTGCTCTGGGTTCTCACGCAAGTGCTGTGTTCTCCAACGATCAGACACTGGCGCGTGACCTGATCGACGCTGGTGAAATCAGCGGTGATCGAGCATGGCAACTGCCGGTATGGGAAGAATACGGGCAGGGCTTGAGCAGCAATTTTGCAGATATGGCGAATATTGGTGGCCGCGATGGCGGCAGCAGCGTAGCAGCAGCATTTCTTGCGCGTTTTACCGACAAATTTACCTGGGCGCACATGGACATTGCAGGGACGGCATTCCGTAGCGGTCCCCGCAAAGGCAGCACTGGCAGACCCGTCGGCCTGCTGTTTCGCTATCTCCTCGATCACGGCTGATGACCCGCGTCGACTTTTACATTCTCAAAGATCTGGACACCAGCGCCCGCCACCGCTTTGCCTGCAGACTCGCCTGCAAGGCAACCAATGGAGGAACGCCCGTTTACATGAACGCGTCTGACCAGGCAATGGCGGGTGAGATTGACGATCTGCTGTGGGTCTATCCGGATCAGCGCATGATCCCTCATGGTGTGCAGGGAACTGGGCTCGCGGATGGCTCAGCGGTGGTGATTGGCCACGGCCTGCCCAAACAGGCGGATGGTCTGATGATCAATCTGTGCGATGAAGTACCCGGCTACTTCGGCCGGTTTGAGCGCGTCGCAGAAATAGTGGTAGAAGCAAATCGAGAAGCGGGTCGTCAGGCCTACAAGTTTTACCGCGATCGGGGCTTTCCTCTCTACCATCACGACCTGGACGAGTGGGATGGCTGATCGGACCAAACCGCCGGAGAAATCTGCCATCATCAAGGATCTGGAGTCGATCCACGATGTGCTGAAGCAACCGGGTCATGGGCAGGATGCAGACGAAGTACCGCTGCTCGATGACATCGTCACCTCGCCCGAAGATGAGGCTGCCAGTGTATTACACTACGCAAGACCCGGTCTGACGCAGGATATGTTCAGCTCGCTTTTAAGCGACGCCTGGCAGAAGGTCCCACGGGTGCGGAGTCAGGAACCCCGTCTGACCCCTGACATGCAGATCACCCTTACGGCTTTAACCCGTCGGTGGCTTGACGACCTGGTGGTCGCTCACATCGACGAACTTCACGATCTGATCAGGCAGACCCTGGTGGATCACACAATCGACACGACCGATGAGACCCCGGATGGACAATAACTTCGACCCGCACAGTATCGAAAAAGATCTCTACCGGGAGTGGGAAGACTCAGGTTACTTTGCACCGCGCGGCAACGGACCGAGCTACAGCATCGCGATCCCGCCACCAAATGTAACGGGCAGTCTGCACATCGGTCATGCCTTTCAGCACACCGTTATGGATTCGCTGATCCGTTACCACCGCATGAAAGGCGATCGTACTCTCTGGCAGATGGGTACTGACCATGCCGGTATCGCAACCCAGATGCTGGTGGAACGCCAGCTGAACGGCGAAGGTACCAACCGCCATGAAATCGGTCGAGAGGCATTCGAACAACGCGTATGGCAATGGAAAGAAGCTTCCGGCGGCAACATCTCGCAACAGCTGCGGCGGATGGGTTCATCGCTGGACTGGAGCCGTGAACGCTTCACTATGGACG
>JAQBYL010000005.1 GCA_027622495.1 Pseudomonadota bacterium | reverse complement strand
CGGTTGATGCAAGGTGGCACCTGCCAGAGCCAGACGCTGGCGTTGACCACCACTCATGGTTCCAGCTAGTTGATCCGTCTGGTCGATCAGATCGAAGCGATCGAGTTGGGCGCCGACCCGTTGGGTTCTTTGTTTTGCCGGCATGGAGAAAACCCGCGCCAGAAAATTCAGGTTTTCGCTTACGGTCAGATCTTCGTATAGAGAAAACCGTTGGGTCATGTAACCAATCCGGGTGCGCAATGCTTCGGCCTGCCGTGGTACGTCGAAGCCGAGTACTTCGGCGCTGCCAGATGACGGCGTCAGCAGGCCACAAAGCATGCGGATCATGGTTGATTTGCCGCATCCGTTTGGCCCCAGAAAACCGAATATGCAGGCTTTAGGGACCACCAGATCAACATTGTCGACCGCAACAAGAGAACCAAAACGACGGGTCAGACCGGACGTGGTTATCGCCGCCTGGGTTGTCATTTAAAGGTCCGGAAAACGAACTTCGACCGGGATCCCGACAGGCAGGTCAGCGGCGTCGGTGAGGTCGATTTCGGCCAGATAAGAAAGGTGCGATCGATCGTGCTGAGTGAGGGCAAAGAACGGGGTAAATGCCGCTTCGCTTGATATCCAGCGGATTGTTGCGGCGTAGGGCTGATCGTAACCGTCGATCCAGACGCTTGCGGGCGCGCCACTCGTCAGTTTTGTACGAAGCGTTTCGGGTATGTGCACTCGAGCGTAAGTCGGGCTCAGGGCACGCAGGATTGCCACCGCCGCACCTGCATGGGGCCGCTCGCCTGCTTCAAACGGCAACGCCTCCACCTGCCCGGCAAGGGGTGCGCGGATCCGGGCACGATCAAGGCTGATCTGCAGATTGGTAACGCCCGTTCTGGCGGCAGCATAGTCGGCTCGTGCCCGATCGATCTCTTCACTCCGGGTGCCTTCCAGCATCTGCTCGAGTGCGGCTCGAGCTTCCTCACTTCGGGCAATCGCCTCATCCAGCTTGCCCTGCAGGATGTCGAGGCTGTTCTGCGGGAAGAACTTCCGTTCGACCAGCGAACGCGTCCGGTCGACTTCAAGCTTAAGGGTGTGAACACTGCTGGTGGCCGCGCTGTAGCGTGCTCGAGCCTGTTCAATCTGTTGCGCACGCGGCCCTTTTTCTGCCTCAGCAAGCCTTGCGGAGGCAGCCCTTTCTAACGCACTTGCATGATCGTATTGAGCCTGGATTCGCTCGATTGATTGCTCGATGAGCAGCTGCCCTGGTTCAACACGGTCGCCTTCGTGGGTGTGAATAGTGAGGATCGGCTCATTGGTGTCGCTGACCAGATGGATTCGGTCGCGCTCCAGTGTACCGACCGCGCGAGGGGGATCGTTAAGGACGTCACAGGCGGTCAGCACACACAGCGTCAAGCCTGAGGTCAACATTGACCGCATGGCTGAAGCTCTCACCTGGCGACCCCTTGTGAGAGGCGAAGGTTCGAAAGCAGGAACCACTCAACGGCAATCAGGTTAGGAACCCAGGAAATCCAGGCGACCACCGGATAGGACGATTCAAATTCCACACCCAGCACCTCAAACACACCGAGATAGATGCGCAAGGTGACTGCGGCGAATGCCAGCGCGTAGTTGCGTGTCATCCAGGCCCGGTGGCTTACCACGTCGCTTCTTCGGATAGCGGCGTATGCTTTCGCGGCGCTGAAGAGCCAGACCACTGCGAGAAGGCCAAAACCAAAGCGCGCGACCAGCCCACCATCTGCGCTGGTTGCCAGGACCAGACCCCCCGTGCCACCAATCGCCACCAGAATCAGATAGCTGCGGCCGAGCCAGCGATGCAGGTTTATGTATCTTGATCGCATGCCGGCGAGGAACTGAAACCCGCCAATTAAAAGCACGGTTCCACCGCCCAGGATATGCATGGCGGCCATGATCGGCATCTCGTCAAAGCGTGCCCAGAACGATGGATCACCGGTCAGGCGCAGCTGAAACATCCGGGCGTAAAGCCCGATCGGTATAGACAGGGCGATCAGCAGCCAGACCAGCAGATTGGAACGGGGGACAGACATCATCTGGTGTGCGGCATGTTGTCTGTGCGGGCAGCGCGACCCAGATACCCACCATGGTGGCGCATACCGTAGTCCTCTTTGGTGACGCCTTTGACCTCGAGCAGAGACAGGGCGATCGCATCGGTGATCGCAAGCATGACAGCCATGCTCGCGCTTGGTGTCAGACCGAGCGGGCAGGGTTCTTCGATGATTCCCATATCAAGCACAAGATCAGAAAGGTCCCGCAAAGACGAGTCTGGATGGGAGGTAACACCGATCACTGTTGCCACACCCAGATGCCGCGAGAGTTCCAGGATCTCCAGAACCTCGGTGCTCTTGCCGCTGGTGGAGAAAGCAACCATAACGTCATTCCTGCCGACCAGACCGAGATCGCCGTGAGCGGCTTCCGCTGGATGAATGAAGTCAGCGGGCGTTGCAGTTGAACACAGGGTGGCCGCGAACTTGCGTGCAATATGACCAGCCTTGCCGATGCCGGTGGTGAGAACTTTGCCCTCGCAGGCGGCCAGAACCCGGACCGCGGCAACAAAACTGTCGTCGACATTGATCGCCTCGATTGCTCTCGCCTCGGCGGCCAGAACGGCCTGCATGCGCTCGCGTATTTCCATGTGTCCTCACTTCATTGTTGGGCCTTGATGTAGCGGCGATAGTCGCACGGGCATCGGGCCTGCTCAAGGCGCCAGGATTTACGCCGCTGCGATGCCCACACTGCTAAGATTAGGCGCATGTCTGACCTGCCCCTGATGCCCTGGCCACAAAAACTCGTCATTGACGAAACTCAGTCCGTCAGCACAGCAAACCTGCGTGTTCGTGCGGGTCCGCAAGTCTCCCCGCGGGTAAAAAAAGCGCTGGAACGACACCTGCGATCGAATGACGAAAGCACGGACGATCTGCTGGTGACCCTGAACGGCGGCGAGGCAACCGATCTTGAGAATGCCGATGAAGGTTATCGGCTGCTGATCAACGAAGACGGTGTCGATATCAATGCGCCGACCGACATCGGTATGCTGCGCGGTCTTGCCACGTTGCGGCAGCTCCTGGGTGCGTCATCCGTTCCCCATCTGCTGATCGAAGATACACCGCGTTTCGGCTGGCGTGGTCTCATGCTCGACACCGCACGGCACTTCATCGGTGTTGAGGCGCTCGAGCGAACGCTCGACATCATGGAACTGTTCAAACTGAATGTGCTGCACCTGCATCTGTCGGATGATCAGGGATTTCGTTTTCCAAGCACCCGCTACCCTGAGCTTATGTCGGCGCAGGCTTACAGCGTTGCGGATTTACACCGGGTGATCGAAGCTGCCACTGCGCGTGGCATAAGGGTGATACCGGAGCTCGACATGCCAGGCCATGTCACCTGCTGGCTTGTCGGGTTGCCTGAGCTCGGGCTCAAGGATGTTGCGCCGACGATCCGCTTTGGTGTTCACAAAGCCTGTCTCGATCCGACACGTGAGCTGACCTACGATGTAGTGGATGCCCTCATCGGTGAACTTGCAGAGATCTTCCCCGACTCACTGATCCACATCGGCGGCGATGAAGTGCATCCAGCGTGGTGGTCTGAAAGTAGGGCGGTGCAGACATTCATGCATGAGCGCGCGATCCCTGACATTGCGGCCCTGCAGGCGTACTTCATCGGCCGCGTTGCCGATATCGCTGCCAGCCACAATCGCAACATCATCGGCTGGGATGAAGTCCTGCACGACGATGTAGCATCCAGTGTCATTGTCCAGACCTGGCGCGGTGCAACTGCACGCAATCGCGCTTTGGCTGCGGGTCACAAGGTGATCGTTTCATCCGGCTACTATCTGGATCTGTTTTATCCTGCAGACGTGTACTACCGCTATGACCCGCAAAGTCCGGAGAGCACTTTAGTGCAACTGGAAGATGACCTGCTGAAAGACAGGCGCTTTGATCATGTGGCCGAAGGGATGAAGTGGACGCATCAGTGGCGCCAGGGCAAGACAGGCACCGAACTGGATCTTCAGGGGGTTCTCGGTGCAGAAGCCTGTCTGTGGAGCGAACTGGTCGAGGATGAGGTGCTGGATGTGCGCCTGTGGACCCGTTTGCCAGCCCTGGCGGAGCGATTCTGGTCCGCTGCCGATTGCACCGACCTTGCCAGCATGTATGACCGGCTGCAGGCCAGTGCCGATTATCTGGCTGAAAGCTCTGTTCTCGATCTGACCACGCGCGTGCATCGGCAGCTTCTTGATCTGGGTTTGAATGAACAGCAGATCGAGATGACCAGGCTGGTGGAACCGGTCAAATGGTATGCCCGTCTGCTCGGCGCCACCGCTTTAGCGGCGCGTCTGCAAGGGCGCGAGATGCCCCAGGCGCGACCCTACGACACCACCTCATCGCTCAATCGAGCGGCCGACATCCTGCCTTCTGAAAGTCTACCGGCACGCCGGATAAATCAGCAGGTTGTCGCGTCGCTGGCAGGAGACCGTGAAGCCACCGAGCAGATGCGGGAACTCAACGCAGCCTGGCATGCACAGATAAATCAACCCTGGCCCGAGGACCTGGTGGCAGTGGTTCAGGCGCTGACTCTTTTCACAGCCACGGTGCTGGATCTGGCAGATGGTTTGATCGATGAGCGTGAGGCGCAGGTGCGGTTTGCAACCTGTGCGCAACCGGCAGATGAATACATTCTGGCCTTGAGTACATCGGGTTCTGCAGGGTCAGCCGGAGTAGACGGTTGATGGAACTGGGGTCGGATGTTCTTTCGGCCTGGGAACTCGGGTCAGGTGCCGCTCCCTTGGGTGAAGGCCACATCAACGACACCTGGCTGGTGCCAGGTCGTACTGGCAATCGCGTGTTGCAGCGATTGAACCTGCGCGTGTTTGCAGATCCTTCACTGGTTATGAGTAATGTTGAACGGGTGGTCAGGCATCTGAATAACCGCGCGCCAGGCTGGGTTCCACAAGTTCTGCAGACTGTGCATGGCCGGTCTGCTTATGTGGATGGCGAGGGTCAATGGTGGCGATGCTGGACGCATGTTGTGGATGGCAGGGTTCTGCCGGAACTGCAAACACCGGAACAGGCGCACACAGCCGGTTGGGTGTTTGGCCGAACGCAGGCTTTGCTCAAAGATCTGCCTGGGCCACGATTGAAAGACACCATCGGTGATTTTCTGCGGCTTCAACATTATCTCGCCGAGTATGATTGTGTTGCAGACGCAAGCGTGCCTCAGTCTGTGCAGGCGGAGCATGATGTGGTTATGGCTCGGCGAAGCCGGTTTGATCAATCCCTGATTGAACCCAACGCCTATATCCATGGTGACTGCAAACTCAATAACCTGTTGTTCAGTTCGGCTGGTCAGGTGGCCGCGGTGGTGGATCTCGACACTGTCATGTGGGGGCATTGGGCGTGGGATCTGGGTGATCTGATCCGATCGGCTGTGATCCGTAAGGGCGCATTGTGGGTGGATGGATTTGCTGCCCTGGTCAGTGGGTTTCGCGAAGGAAGTGAGGAGGATCGTGCTGGGGAAGTCTGTGTGCTGGCGCCGCAACACGTCTGCTACATGCTGGGTGTGCGGTATTTAACCGACTATCTGAACGGAAATCAGTACTTCAAGGTCAGTGCGAGCGATGAGAATCTGGTTCGTGCGCGCAGACAATTCACTGCACTGAAGTTGCTGCAGGAGCAGGAACATACTTTGCTCAGACGGATTTAGAAGCGATCGGTAACGGGTGCTAACCGTTGAGTCAGCTCAGCACCAGGTTGACTACCCCGATCAGCACCAGCACAAACACCACCGTAAAACCAATACCCAGAATGATGAAGTGACTGGCCTTCCCGGAGGTGAAGTCGCGTTCGCGATTGCGGCCACTCTGCACACCAAATGCGGCAGCGAGCACGCTGCCGAGCATTTGCCAGACGGTCAATTTTTCTGGGCTATCGTCTTTCATCGTGGAGCGCGCATAACGCACGCTAAGCAAACTCGTTCTCCACCCGGGTCAGCCAGTAGTCGGCATCGAAACTTGCGTCCCCCAGCAGGTAACGCCACATGCGGATGCGGTTCAGATACTCAAGACGGCCAGTGTCGTATTCAAACCAGGGTTCCGGCTGGGTGAGGGTGGCATGAATGGGATCCCGTTCGGCGTTCGGATCCAACCAGAAAATCGGCCGCTGCTGAGCGTGATCGTTGGGCAGATCGCTTGTGTCCCACAGACGATGCTGGGCAATGGCCGGTGCAAGCCGGATCTTGAACATATAGCGCAAGGCGTCGGACTGGTTCACACCGCCACCGTGCCACATCCCGTGGTGGAAAACGATGACTGTGCCCGCCTCGCAGACCACGTGCTGCTGCCCGCGGATGTTCTGGTAGCGGCCGATGGCTGCTTCACTCACGCGCCGCAGGTGAGATCCCGGCAGATAGCGGGTGCCGCCCATTTCACGGACGACTTTGTGCGGAAAATACAGCAGCTGGATGTCGAACGCCTTGCGTGGATCGATGGTGGAGTCCTGATGGGTGTGCTGCGAAACAGGCTTCTGCCCCATGCTTTTAGAAAAATGCGGTGGAAAGGTGATGTGCAGAAAGTGGTGGTCGAAAACACAACCCTCGCCAACCAGGCTCGCAATCGCCCCGGCGATCTGCGGTACTTTGATGAGTTCGCCGAGGGCGCTGTCGGAAGGATAGGCATTCTGAAGCGGCGTCCCCGCGGCAACCACCGGGATGGTACTGCGCGACATAACCTTGGCGTAGTGATCGGCGATGCTGGAAATTTCTGCCGGATCAACATCGCCAACATCAGCGAGAAAACGCTGGTTAAGCGTCTCGGGGACGATGGCCTCGAAGGCGAGGAAACCGCGCGCAACGAACGATGCCATCTGTCGGGAGGTCAGCAGGTCACTCATTTATCTCACACCAGTTTTTCAAACAGAAATTCGTATTTCAGATAGCTCAGATCAAATTCCGCCCCGTTCGGGTGGGCGGTCAGGGGGCTGATCTGCAGCAGTCGCCAGCCATCCATCAGCGCATGCACACCGGTCCGGTAAGGTGGTTCATCTTTGTCACCGGCCATGTGGCGGGTCTGACCGCTGCCATCGTATTCGGCCCATGCGAGTGTCTCGGAATCGAGCGCCGAACTCTTGAGGTAAAGAACCAGAACCTGTTGCCGCTGTGTCATGTTGCGCAGAATACCATGGAGTCTGCTGGGTACTGCGCTACACGCCGCGATAGAGTTGCACGCAGCACTTTCAAGATGCGATCCTTTCGATTGTCCATTCAAGTGCAGACACCGATGCAGCTTCATTCGCTCAACACTCAGTTCAGCTGGACTACGCCAACCGGACCGTTCCAGATCATTTCTGACGCCCAGGCGCAGGCCTATGGCGAAGACGGTGGTTTTATTTTGACCGATGCGTTCACGCAACCGCAGATTCAGGCGGTGATCGATGCAATAGATCCGCTGGAGGCAGAATCGGTTGCCTTCCTGCGCACCCGGAAAGATCAGAAATTCGGCATTGCGCGGGCCGAAGACATCATCTTTTCACCGCACCTGGTTGCGCGTTCCGGGCTCCTGGCAGATTTTTCCCGCCATCCGGTCTTTCAGGCCTTGTGCGCGGATCTCATCGGCCCCGATGTGCGGCTGTACTGGGATCAACTGGTTTATAAAAAACCGGCCACGCCGGATGAATTTCCCTGGCACCAGGATAATGGCTACACGTACCTGGAACCGCAGCAGTACCTGACCTGCTGGCTGGCCCTGACTGACGCGACCCTCGACAACGGTTGCCCCTGGATTCTGCCGGGCATGCACCGGCGCGGCACTTTTGCGCATCAATGGACCGATCTGGGCTTCAGCTGTGTGCAGGCGCCGGAGGGTGCGCGTGCGCTGGAATTGAAAGCCGGTTCCATCGCGGTTTTTTCGAGCCTCACACCGCATCGCACCGGTCCTAACCTGACCGACGCCACGCGTAAAGCTTATATCCTGCAGTACGCGGCCGACGGTGCAGTCATGCACCCGCACGGCAAACCGCCACAACCGGCCAGCAATCCGGACTGGCAGTACCCCATTCTGCGCCAGGGCCAACCCGCATGAGAGCAATCTGGTGGGCTCTGGTAGTAGGAGGACTGCTTACGGGTTGCCTGGGAACCTATAACCGGCCGATTGAGCTCATCAATGAAGTTGGGCCCGTCTACCCTGAGGCTGCGAAACAAAGCGGTATCGAGGGTTACGTCGTCGTCCGCTACAACATCGATGTTGACGGTGTAGTGAGTGATGTTGAGGTTGTTGAAGCGCGACCCCAGGGGGTGTTCGATGAAGCCGCAAAGGAGACGATCCTGAGCTGGAGATACAAAGCGCCGATCCTCGACGGCCAGCCGCAAGCGGTGCGCGGTGTTGTCAGCCGGGTCACTTTCCGGCTTGACGAGGACGATGTGTATGCTGACCTTTAACCAGTCGATCACCGCTCAAGCATGATCAGTGTGAGTATGGTCGAGGCGAACACCTATGAGGTGGTTGTCGATGGCGAAACCGAGACACGCCACAGGGTGCACATGTCACAGGAATACTTTCGCGAACTGTGCGGTGGCATGGTCACACATGAGTGGGTGCTGGTGCAGGCGTTCCAGTTTCTGCTCGAGCATGAGGCCAACACGCAGATTTTGAGTGAGTTCGATCTGCGCGATATCAGCCGCTATTTCGCCGATTTTGAATCGGTGGTGAAGCAGCGGCTGAATCGCTGAGCCCAACGCGTTCCAAACCAGCACCGGCACATTTTGCGTTTCCAGTGCTGGTCGGAGTATTACCAGCTGTTCCAGTGGGTGATGTCCGAAACAGGCGGCCGATTAGCGCGTTTGAAATCGGTGCCCTTGGTGTAGGCGACCGGAAGCAGGGCCACCTGCATCACATTGTCGGGGATGCCCAGCAATTCCGCGGCGGCCTCTTCCTGAAGCAGATGCAGCGTGGTGAGCACAGAACCCAGACCTCTGGAGCGCAGCGCCAGTTGAAAACTCCAGACCGCAGGAAAAATAGAGCCGAACAGACCCGCCATCATTGCCGCCGGTGTCCCTGCAGGGGGGCGACCTTCGACGCAGGGAATGACGTGGACGGGAACTTCATGCAGGTGATCCATCAGGTACATGGCCGAGGAAAATACCCGCTTGGTCTGGTCGTCACCGGCTTGCTCGGCGGCACTCGCGAGGTAACCGGATGCACTCTTTTTATACAGCTCAGCGAGCGCTTTGCGTTTGTCGGCGTCTTCCACGATCAGCCAGCGCCAGGTCTGGGAGTTGGATCCGGTGGGTGCCTGAACCGCCAGATCGAGGCAGTTCGAGATCACCTCTCGAGGCACCGGACGGGTCAGATCGAGACGCTTGCGAACCGCGCGCGTGGTGGCGAGCAGTTCATCGGTGATGTTGGTATCAAAGTCCATTTGTGTCATCCATAAGTGAAAGTTCTTCTGGTTGAAGAGTGTACTCAAAAATTTGCCCGGCCGTGCATTCAGGTAAGCTTGTGTCCTGCGCGAAAGCGCACTCACCGTTTGTCCGACCTGGTACCGGAGCCAAAATGAAAACATTCAGTCTTATTTTGCTTGTGCTGCTGAACCCGGGGTCTGCCAGTGCACAGCCGCACGACGCCACAGATCTGCACGCCCGTATCGATGCACTGGCGGGCGATATGGAGGAGCAGGTCATCGTCTGGCGCCGCGATGTACATACGCACCCTGAGTTATCAAACCGTGAGTTCCGGACCTCAAAACTGGTCGCCGAACACCTGCGGTCGCTCGGGATGGAAGTTCAGACCGGTATTGCGCACACCGGTGTGGTAGGCATTCTCAAAGGTCGTGGGCCGGGACCAGTGGTTGCGCTGCGAGCGGATATGGACGGCCTGCCGGTGAAAGAGACGACGGGTTTAGCCTATGCGTCCACCGAGGTCGGCATTTACGAGGGGCAGGAAGTCAGCGTGATGCACGCCTGCGGCCATGACAATCACGTGGCCATTCTGATGGGTGCTGCATCGGTCTTGAGTGACCTTCGCGATCAGTTCGATGGCACCATCAAGTTCATTTTTCAGCCCGCAGAAGAAGGCGCACCAAAGGGTGAAAAAGGCGGTGCAGGCATGATGATAGAAGAGGGTGTGCTCAAGTCTCCGGATGTGGACGCGGTGTTCGGTCTGCACATCTCGCAGAACGGCCTGGCCGGAACTGCCAACTACCGCAGCGGTGGTGCCATGGCCAGTGCCCAGCGGTTCGACATAGAAATACACGGCCGTCAGACGCACGGCGCGCGACCCTGGGCTGGTGTTGACCCGATTGTGATCGGCGCACAGATCATTACCGCCCTGCAGACCATCGTCGCCCGCCAGGTGGATGTGACCAGTGCACCGGCGGTAGTCACAGTGGCCACGTTTCATGGGGGTATCCGAAACAACATCATTCCAGACAAGGCGGTAATGAGCGGAACCATCCGCACCTTTGATCCAGACATGCGCGAGTTCATCCACCAGCAGATCCACAAGATCACCGAGAGCATCGCCGGCGCAATGGGCGCTACTGTTTCAGTCACCATTGATCCCGGTGTCCCCGTCACCCACAACGATCCAGCTCTAACCGCCCGGATGATTCCATCCCTGCAGCGGATCTACGGCCCCACCGGCCTGCACACCGCCGAACGCATCACCGGCGCCGAAGACTTCTCCTTCTACCAGGAAGAAGTCCCCGGCCTCTTCTTCTTCATCGGCGCCCGCCCCGCCGACATCCCCCCCGAAAAAGCCATCCCCAACCACTCCCCCTACTTCTACATAGACGAAGCCGCCCTGCTCCCCGGCGTCCGAGCCATGAGCTCCCTGGCCATAGACTACCTGCAATCCACCCAACCCCAATAGCCTTCCGCAAAAAGAACTCCTTCTCCCCCATCGAGTATTCGATCGCATGAAACAGCAGTGCCTCATCCGTATCCGCCCTGGCTTTCAGCTGAAACAGAATCGCCACGCGCCGCCGCCAGATGTCTGGGTCCCGGGCCCATTGCCGCATGAGCTTGTGAACTTCCTTTCGGTGGGTTGTGCGAAGCTTGAAAAAATGTCGGGTGGCCAGATGATCAACAAAATCCCACCATGCGCCAGTGACCACCATCTCCTCGAGCATGGGCACCGCTTGCGGGGTCAGCCAGGCCTTGTACGGGCGATACTCGGCGAGTGCTACCGCCGCATAACGTTCCTCGCGATGGGTCGCTTTGCGCCACAGATGCAGCACGGCCGTCTGCCAGAGGGCTTCGGTTGGCAGGGGGTGTGCGGGTAACAGTGTTTTGAGCAATTGCGTAAGCTCAGGGGCGGTGAGCCCGAGGTATGGCATCGCCGATTTCATATAGGCCTGTTGCTGGATTGCTCGTGTTGGATTGGCGAGTGTTTTCATTTCGCGACGCAGTGCGTTTCGCAGTGCGCTGGCTGGGTCTTTTGTGCTCATTTTTCGACCTTCTGGCTGAATCCACCGCCCGCGGCGAGGTAGCTGAGTTCAGCGGGGGTGGAGACTCTGTTCAACGCTCGATTGCGATGCGGGAAACGACCGAAGGTTTGAATCACGTCGCGGTGCTGTTGGGCAAAACGAAGTGAACTGCCGGTGATGTGCCGCTGCCCAGCCGGGGTCTGATCACGCAGCTGCATGAACAGACCAACACACGTGTGTTGTTCCTCAAGGCGTTCACAGTGTTCGAACGGCAGATAGAAAAAACTGCGTTCATCTAATGCAAGGTGCTGATCTGCACCCATGTGAATACCCGCTTTGGCCGCGGTGAGAGCAAGGTGATCGGTTGCAAAAGCGGTCGGGCTGTCGCGATAGAGGTTACGGGGGAACTGATCCGTCGCGATGATGTAGGCCAGGCGGCCCTGAGAGGTTTCCAGCCATTCGGTCAGACCGCCAGTGGCAGCGGTCTCGAGGCAGGGCGCGAAGCGGGTTCGAATGCTTTCATCAAAGTCATCAGACCGGGCGAACCAGGTGGTGCGATGAGCTTCGTTGGCGAAACCGTTGGTTAGGTTACCGAACCAGAAGTCGAGGATTTCCGTGTATGGCATTTGGAACCTTGCCCGCTTGAGATCACAGCCCCCAGCATTCCATGTCGTTAGCGAACAGCACAGAACCCTCGTACTGATCTTCGATCAGCGCGCGGCTCTGGCTTTCGCGCCCCATCGTTCTTTTTGTGCGGTGACTGAGGATGACCATATTGGGCTTGGCGCGGCCGGCAATCTGACCGATCTGCGAAGGGGTGACGTGCAGATCGCGTGCTTCACCACGCGCGTTTTCGGGTATGGCGTGATCGATAACCAGGGCAGTGACATCCTTGGCGAAATTGGCCATGACGTTCTTTGAGTTGCTGAAGTCGCCGGTGAACACGATGCCGTAACCCTCCATGTCTACCCGCCAGGCGATCGCAGGAACCGTACCATGATTAACTGGCACCGAAGACAGGCGAAAGTGGTCCGAACTGAAACGGGCCCATTTACGCGAACCGGTGGATGGCACGTTGCGGGCGTTGATCTTGTAACCGCCTGTGCTCTTGTAGGTTAAAAATTCCGCGAGATGAGCATACGCGCCGTTCGGTCCGATCAGGCGCGCGATGAACGTCTCTGTGTCTGTGAACTGATCAGAAAGACTCGGAGAACTGTCGGGCCCAAGAACGATGAGCGGCTGATCCCGTTCGGAAAAATACGAACCCTGAATGAAGGCCGGGAAGTCCGCAGTGTGGTCGGCATGCAGATGGGTGAACACCACTGCGTCGAGGTCTGCGAAATTTGCGCCACTGCGATCAAACGCTGTGGATGAACCGGGCCCCGGATCTACCAAGAGACGCGCCTGGTTGTCGATCCAGACAAGATAGCCGGAACCGCTCAGGCCGTCATTGAGATCGGACCCACCGGCACCCAGAATCTGGATCCATGGCCCTTCTTCACCACAGAAGGGAGGACCCTCCTGAGCCATGGCAGTCGCCGCGACAAACGCTGTCAGCAACATGATTAAACGCATCGTGCGAGCCCCTTGTTTCCCCTGGCTGCGAACTTTAGCAAGAAATCAGAATTTCGTTTGGATCGGAGTTGGATTACGTTGGCGATGCTATGCTCACGCGAGTTGCATGTCAGATAAGGAAACCACCGATGTCTCTGGAACAGACCATCGATCAGGCCTGGGAAAATATCTCCACCATCGGTCCGTCGACCCGTGGTGAGGTTCGGGACGCAGTTGAGTCCGTCCTGAGCCTGCTCGACAGCGGGGAGGCGCGGGTTGCAGAAAAGATCAATGGAGCGTGGCATATCCATCAGTGGTTAAAAAAGGCAGTGTTGCTGAGCTTTCGTCTGAACGACATGACGATGATCTCAGGCGGTCCAGACGGCGGAGGCTGGTGGGACAAGGTACCGTCCAAGTTTGCCACCTGGTCAGAGGGTGACTTTCGAACCGCAGGCTTCCGCGCTGTGCCGAGCGCGGTTGTCCGCCGTTCGGCCTATATCGCACCAGGTGTGGTCCTGATGCCAAGTTTCATCAACGTCGGGGCGCGGGTCGGTAGCGGGACCATGATCGACACCTGGGCCACGGTAGGGTCCTGTGCCCAGATCGGCGAGAACTGCCACATATCGGGGGGTGCGGGAATCGCCGGTGTGCTGGAACCCTTGCAGGACAACCCGGTGATCATTGAAGACAACTGTTTCATCGGCGCCAGATCGGAAGTAGCTGAAGGCGTCATCGTCGAAGAAGGCAGTGTGCTGTCCATGGGGGTTTACATCACCTCGTCCACCAAGATCGTCGACCGGGCCACCGGTGAAGTGATGTATGGAAGGGTGCCAGCCTATTCCGTGGTGGTGGCAGGATCGATCGGCGGGGGCGGCAGTGCGGATCGGCAAAGTCCTAATCTGTATTGTGCTGTGATCATCAAACAGGTGGATGCACGGACACGGGAGAAAACTTCGATCAACGAATTGTTGAGGGATTGACTTAGTTCCGGACAGGGCACTAGCCCCGACCCAGGCCCTCGATCTGGCTGATGATCAATGCTGCCGAAGCCTCGTCGGGCATGCGCCAGTCCCCGCGGGGAGACAGGCTGACCGATCCGACCTTCGGTCCCGGCGGTAAAGTGGTGCGTTTGAACTGCGCGGCAAAAAACCGGCGGAAGAACACCGCGAGCCATTTTCTGATTTCGTCTTCGCCATAACCTGTGAATGAGTTCCGCGCGAGATGGAAGATCTTTTCCGCGGCGAAACCGTTGCGCAGGTAGTGGAACAAGAAAAAGTCATGCAGCTCATAGGGACCAATGATCGATTCCGTGTGCTGACTGATCTGTCCTTCGCGGGGTGCCAGCAGTTCAGGTGAGATTGGTGTTTGGAGCACCCTTTCCAGCACCTGGCTCAGTGCCGGGTCTGCGCGGTACTTTGCATACCAGCGCACCAGGTAGGCCATCATGGTTTTTGGAACGCTTGCGTTAACGTTGTAGTTGGCCATGTGATCGGCATTGAACGTGCACCAGCCGAGCGCCAGTTCCGACAGATCACCCGTGCCCACCACCAGCCCACCCACTTTGTTGGCGTGATTGAACAGCAACTGAGTACGCTCGCGCGCCTGAGCGTTTTCGAAGACAACGTCGTCGTCCTTGCTGTGGTTCAGATCTTTGAGGTGCTGCTGCACAGCTTCGAAAATAGGGATTTCCCGCACATCTACAGAGGCACAGGTGCCCAGCATGCGTGCGCTGCGTAAGGTATGGTCGGTGGTGCCGGGACCCGGCATGGTCAAGGCATGCAGGTGTCCTTTCGGCAGGTCGAGTTGGGCCAGGGTGTCAAGACACACGAGAAACGCAAGGGTTGAATCTAGCCCTCCAGACAGACCAATAACCAGATGTTCAATCCCGGCGCCGCGACAGCGTCGGGCCAGACCGGTGGTCTGAATAGCGAGGATCTCGGCTGCCCGCGCGTCGAAAACTTGTTCGTCATCGGGCACGAACGGATGCGCCGGATAGCTGCGGTTCAGCTGACTGATCGCAACGCTCATGTGGCCGCTGTCAACGCAGGCGTAACCCCCTGGCCGTGGCGCATTGGCGAAGGTGTTGTTCTGCTGGCGATCGTGGCTGATCTTGTCCAGGTCAAAATCAGTGAGCAGGGTGCTTGATCGCGCGAAGCGTTTGCTTTCGGTGAGCACCTGACCGTTTTCCGCCGCAATCAGGTGGCCGCCGAAAACCACATCCTTGGTTGATTCTTCCGGCCCCGCCGCGGCATACAGGTATGCGCAGATGCGCTGACCGCTCAGCATGCGCACCAGCTCGCGACGATAGTCGGCCTTGCTGATCAGTTCGGTGCTGGCAGAAAGATTCAGCAGCAGATCCGCCCCCGCCAGGGCGTGCTGATTGCCGGGTGGGTCCGGTGCCCACAGGTCTTCACAGATTTCGATGGCGAAGGTCGCGCCAGCGCAGCTGAAGAGCTGCTCAGGTTTGATCCTGAAATCACCGAGCAGCGGATCGCTGACCTTGAGGTCCACACCCATACCCGACACGAACCAGCGCCGCTCATAAAATTCACCGTAATTGGGCAGCGCCTGTTTTGGGACCAGGCCAAGAACCTGGCCCCGATACAGAACAGCTGCGCAGTTGAGCCGTCGGGCATCGGCTGTCAGCCACGGAGTTCCGACCACACCGATGATTCCGTCGCAGGCATCGGCAATCTGTTTCAGCGCCGGTCGGACCGCGGTTTGCAGATCAGAAGAAAAGAACAGGTCTTCACAACTGTAGCCGGTGAGGGCAAGTTCCGGGAACACGGCAATGCTCACACCCGCACGCTCGAACTCATTGATCAGGGCAATGATCTCGAGCGCATTCTGCCGCGGGTCGGCAATGTGCACGATTGGCGCTGCGGCGGCAGTGCGGATATAGCCATATGAGGTGTAGTCCATGGCGCCATTGTACTCAGGCTCGCCTTTCAAGCCTAAAGTGTGGAGAATCGAGCGTTCGTCGCATTTTAAAGGGGGAGTTGCATGAACTTCGAATTCTCGGAAGAACAGAACTTGCTGCGCGAACAGGCGCGTGGTTTTCTCAAAGATAATTGCCCGATGAGCAAGGTTCGGGCGGTGCTGGATGGCGCTACCGACTACGACGCCGACCTGTGGCGCAAAGTCGCCGAAATGGGCTGGACGGCAGCCGTGGTCCCGGAGGAGTACGGCGGTCTCGGCCTCGGTTATCTTGAACTGGTGGTGATTGCAGAAGAAATCGGCCGGGCAGTGGCGCCAATCCCGTTTTCGTCCTCTGTTTATCTCGCCACAGAAAGCCTGCTGCTGGCAGGATCAACCGTACAGAAAGAAGCGTGGCTGCCGAAACTCGCCACCGGTGAGGTGATCGGCACGTTTGCCAGCGCCGAAGGCCAGGGCCGGGTCAGCCCCACAACCCTCACCTGCACCGTTACAAACGGCAAATTGAGTGGCACAAAAGTACCGGTGATGGACGGCTCCATTGCCAACATCGCGACTGTGCTGGCAAAGTCCGGCAAGGGTCCGGGTCTGTATCTTGTGGATCTCAATCAGAAATCGGTTAAGCGCGAAAGCGTCAACACCATCGACCCCACACGCGGCCAGGCGCGCCTGACCTTTGACGGCGCGGATGCGCAACTGCTGGGTGATGAAGGTAATGGCTGGGCGTTGCACGAGCGACTGCTTAACCGTGCTGCGGTTCTGTATGCGTGGGAACAGGTCGGTGGTGCAGAAGCCGCCCTCGAACAGGCCAAAGAGTATGCTCTGGGGCGTTTTGCGTTTGGTCGGCCGATCGCCAGTTACCAGGCAATCAAACACAAACTCGCCAACATGTATGTCAAAAATACCCTGGCGAAATCTAACTGTTACTTTGGTGCATGGGCACTGAACACCGACGCCGACGAACTGGCTCTTGCCGCGGCGACGGCAAGGGTGTCAGCTATCCAGGCCTACTATTTTGCCTCTAAAGAAAACATTCAGACGCACGGTGGCATGGGTTATACCTGGGAATTTGATTGCCAGTTCTTTTACCGCCGCTCGAAGGTTCTGTCGGTGTTGATCGGCAGTGAAGCGCAGTGGCAGGACAAACTGGTCGATGCGGCGTTGGCACAACAGACGTCGGATGCAGCGTAAGGAGCTCAAAGATGGATTTTAATGATACTAAAGAAGAGGCAGCATTCCGCAGCGAAGCCCGGACATGGCTTGCCAAGAACGTGCCCAGTGCCGATGAACTGGCAGGGCTCGACTATATTGAACAGGCCAAACTGTGGCAGATGCGTAAATATGAGGCCGGTTGGGCCTGTATTCGCTGGCCAAAAGAATTTGGCGGGCGCGGCGCCAGCGCCATTGAAGGGGTTATCCTCAACCAGGAGGAATCCAAGTTCCGCAACCTGCCGGGCGGTATTTTCGGCATCGGTCAGGGCATGGCGGCACCCACACTGATGACCTGGGCGGCACCTGAACATCAGGCGCGCTACCTGCCCAAACTCGCCAGTGGTGAAGAAATATGGTGTCAGCTCTTCAGTGAACCCGCCGGTGGATCTGATCTGGCGGCGCTGCGCACCAAGGGGGAACGCGATGGCGATGAGTGGGTGGTTAATGGCCAGAAAATCTGGACCTCCGGCGCCCACTATTCAGACTTCGGCATCCTGGTGCTGCGAACCGATCCTACCGTTGCCAAGCACAAGGGCCTGAGCTATTTCTTCCTGGACATGAAGTCGCCGGGGATCGAGATCAAGCCGATCAAACAGTTGTCTGGCGATGCCAACTTCAATGAGGTGTATTTCACTGACGTGCGCATCCCTGATTCGCAACGCCTCGGTGAGGTTGGCCAGGGCTGGCAGGTCGCGCTGACCACGCTGATGAACGAGCGTGCATCGATCGGTGCTGGTGGCACTGTAGTCGGCTTCCGATCGGTATCCAAGCTTGCGCAGCGGGTGCAGATAGACGGCAAGCCGGCCATTGAGAATGCCGCAGTCCGGGCAAAACTGGCTGACTGGTATTGCCAGGAGTCCGGCTTGAAATACACCGGCTACCGCTCTCTGACCGCCTTGTCCAAGGGTGAAATCCCGGGCCCGGAAAACTCTATCGGCAAGCTGGTTGGCGCGCCAAAGACGCAGGACATGTCTTCGTTTGCCATCGACCTGATGGAACAGTCGGGGGCGATCTGGGATCCGGAGTTCGCTGAAGAAAGCAGCCTATTTCAAAGCAGCTACATGAGTGTTCCGGGGTTTCGGATTGCTGGTGGCACCGATGAGATCATGGCCAACATCATCGCCGAGCGTGTGCTGGGTCTGCCCCAGGAGCCGCGCATGGACAAAGGCATCCCCTTTACCGATGTGCCGACGTCGAACTGATCGATTGCCCTGATGGCTTTAAGCAAGCTAAAGCGAACTGGTACGGGATTAGTCTACTGATAGTCCGGTGTGACCGGGGTGATGGTCTCGAGTTCCTGCGCCAGTTGCGCCACTTTGACCAGGATCCGATCGATCAGGGCGTCAGCGTCATGCGAAAAGCGGAAGCCCACAACCGGTGCGGTTGACAGCTCGACAATGGGGGTGGTGAGTTCCAGATCATTGTTGACGGCGCACAGGGTGCGGCGGATCCGGTTGAAATAGGCGCTTTGTGTTGCGCTGCCTTCGCTTTCGAGCTGCGTGATCAGGCGGTCAAGCAGCGGGCCGATTTCATTTCTGGCTTCGGTGGCTCGGTGCATCGTGTTCTCCCAACCAACCAAAAAGAGGCATATTGAACCTCTGTCAGCTTTCGCGCCAGTGTTGATATGGGGGGCTCGTTTGTTTTGTGTTAGTCGGTTTGTCGCCGGCGTTAGCGTTGACGCTCCTCACCCACCAGAGCGACCAGCGCAGAGATATCATCCAGCACCAGGTCAGCACCCGCGTCCTGCAGACGAATGCGATCGCTCGACCCGGTCAGCACCCCGACACAGTAAAGGTTGAGCTTCTTGCCACAGGTCATGTCCATGGCCCCATCGCCAACCATGACCGCTGATGCCGGGTCCGCATTGATCCTGACTAACGCCTCGCTTAAATGGCGCGGATCCGGCTTTAACCATTCAACGGCACCCCGCGGCAACGCAGCCGCGACGTAGTCGAGCATGTCAGGAAAAACCATCTGGATGGCTTCGGCGCAATTGCGCGTGACTATGACGTTCTGGCAACCGAGCTCTTTGAGGTCCTGAAGAACTGACCGGGTATGCGCAAACGGCTGAGTTCTGGCAGCCGCGTCGAGTTCGATATTCAGGATCAGGGTGTGGGCTTGCAGCACATATTCTTCGGCGGTTTTGCGATCGCGCTGCGAAAGCCATGCGCCGGCATGAATGATGACTTCCACGATGTATTGCCCCTGGTAGACGGCCGCTGGTACGCCGTAGGTGTCAGTCAGGGCGAGGACCCGGCGGCGCATATCAGGCAGGTCCAGATTCGGCGCCAGGGTGCCGTCAAAATCGAACAGAAACGTTCGTGCGTTGCGCAGCATTGAGTAACCGTCAGACGCCGGATTCGGCGAAGGCATGCGCATAATGCGCGTGCGTCGTGATGCCGGACAGGCAGTCCGGTGCCAGGCATAGCTGCATGAATGAATGGGTTGCGACGCTCAATGGGTCCGGCCGGAAGGGGTTCCAAAACGCCGCTTACGCCGATAAGGGAACACGTCCATCACGGTTCCTTTGCGGATCGTACTCTGCAGGCCGCGCCAGTAGTCCGCGTCGAACAGATCGCCGTGCATAGCTGTGAAAACGTCGCGGATCGATGCTTTGCTGAAAAGAAACCGGGGGAACTCTTCGGGGAATACATCGTTGGGGCCGACGGTGTACCAGACCTCCGAAGACATCTCTTCCTCTGGGGTGCGCGGTTTCGGTATGTGGCGGAAGTTGACATCGGTCAGGTAGGAGATCTCGTCGTAGTCGTAAAACACCACCCGGCCGTGCCGGGTGACACCGAAATTTTTGAGCAGCATGTCACCGGGAAAAATATTGGCCGCGGCAAGTTGCTTGATTGCATTGCCATATTCATCCAGCGCGCTTCTGACCTCCGTGTGGGTTGCGCTCTTCAGATAAATATTCAGCGGTGTCATCAGCCGTTCGGTATACAGGTGAGCGATCCTGACCTGCTCATCGGTCACCGTGATCTTGGAGGCAGCGACCTTCTTGAGCTCAGCGATCACCTCATCCGACACCCGTTTGCGCGGCAACACGAAATTTTCGAACTCCTGTGTGTCGGCCATGCGACCCACTCGATCATGCTGTTTGACCACATGGTATTTCGCCCGCACCTGTTCGTGGGTGATGTTCTTCTGATAGGCAAAGCGATCCTTGATGACTTTAAACGCACTCTGATACGACGGCAGAATAAACACCGACATCACCATGCCTTTGATACCGGGGGCAATGATGAACTGATCATCCGATTCAGCCAGATGCTGGATAAACCCGCGGAAAAACTCAGTTTTACCGTGTTTGGACCAGCCGATCGATGAGTACAGTTCGTAGCGTTTTTTGTTGGGCAACAGATCAGCCAGGAACTCAACCAGACCGTAGGGGTAGGGCGTGTCGACCATAAAATAGGCGCGCGTGAAGCTGAACATGATCGACAGTTCGTCTTCGTCACAGATGACCGTGTCGATGTAAAGATCGCCATTGCGATCCAGCAGCAAAGGCAGTGCCAGCGGCCAGGACTGGTCGTCGTAGATGAGCTTGCCGATCAGATACGCGCCTTTGTTACGGAAAAAGATCGATTTGATGATCTGCACGCTAAGCCGTGCTTCTGTGTCGATCTCGGGTCGCAGTTCTACCAGCGTGCGCAGGACGTTCCCAAGGTCTCGATCGAGGTCGCGCCATTGAAGGCCGAGATCGTGATCGATACAGATGGCCCTGACCATTGCAACGACCCCGTTTCGAGGGGTGTAGGTCGAGATGATGGCGTGCTCTGGCGGTGGTGGAGGTGAGGTAAACCCGGGGCTTAAAAACATGGCCGTGTTGTTCAGATCAGCATCACCGGCAAGTCGCCGATAGGCCGAATTAAACCAGGTCTCTGCCAGTTCCCGGTCGCCGCTTGTCTCAATCAGAGCCTTGTAGGCTTTTTTAACCCGTGACCACCACAGCATATCGCTGCGGGTAGAAGAGTCGATGTGCGAACAGATTTCGTCTTCGAGTTCGCCAAGAACTTCTTTATATGCGTTCAGCCGGTCTGCCGACGCCTTCTGTGCGCCGAGCCAGTCGGCGGTCTGAAAACGCCTGCGCGCACCGCGCGTGATTTCGTCGAACGCGGTGCGATAGCGGCGGAAACCGAGGTAAATGTGCTCAGCTGTCTGTGTGTACAACAGTTTGTCTCTACTGCTGACGCTGTTTTTTACCGGGCTTTCCGGCACCCGGTTTGGCGCGCGCAACCTTGCGCGGTGCAGCACGTTTCGGCAGCGGCTTGCTGGTAAGGCTGAGAAAGCGTTCGGCAAGCTCCGGTCCGGCCGCCTCGTCTTCGTGTTTGAAGAACGCATAGGCCTGCTTCACCTGTGTTGTCGCGGTTTTTCTGATCCAGCCATTCAGGTCGGCGGTGGTATAGCCTGGCTTACGCAGGCGCAGATAGACCCAGTCGGTGGTGCCGAGCACAGGTGGAAGCGGCAGATCACCATCCTCAGAAATAACCAGTGCAACCGCTTTTTCGCGAAGCGCGTCCAGTGTCTCGTCGTCGAACCAGCTGTCGTGGCGGAACTCGATTGCTGCCGGTAGAGCAGACGGCCAGGCATTGAGCAGTGCCTGCAGACGATCGCTATTTTTTTTGAAGTTGGGCGGCGGTTGAAAGAGCACGGCGCCGAGCTTGTCTTCGAGAGCGTCCAGTCTGCTTGCGAGATACTCAATTGACTCTTCGGCATTCAGCAGGCGCTGCTGGTGAGTGATTCTGCGCGAAGCCTTGATCACAAAACGGAAATCGTAAGGCACCGCCTGCGACCAACCGGTCAGCACTTCGCGGCGGGGCATGCGGTAGAAGGTGTTGTTGATCTCAACCGCAGGTAGGCGCGTTGCGTAGAACGCAGGCATGTCTTCGTTTTGAAGATCGTCTGGGTAGAACGGACCACGCCATTCGGTGTAACTGAAACCACTTGTACCTGCCAGCCAGCGCATGCACTCCTCCTGATACAAGGCGGGCCGATCACCTTAGACCACGCCTGAAAACAACACAAGCCATGCTGCCTCAAGCGCTCAAAGCGTGTCTGCTAACCCGCACACAGAGCTGCTGTACGCCCACAGCGCAGACTGATCGACCCGATCGCACGCGCGCGCAGCCGGGTTTGCCTGGCGGGCATTGCTGTTGAAATAAGCACCGCTTGTGCGCGCAACGCGATCGTCAAGGGCGAGGGTTGCGCAGGCGGCAGATCCCTGTTCGGGGCTGCGGATAAAGGGTCTGATCAGATTGCCACCCCAGGAAAGCCAGCTATTGGACGGAAAGATATTGCTTGCGACCACGCCGGGATGCAGGCAGTTAACGCTAATGCCGGTGCCACTCAACCGTCGCGCCAGATCAAAGGTAAACATCACGTTGGCGAGTTTAGATCGGGCGTAGGTTTTCAAACTGGAAAAGTTTTTGAGTGTCTCAACGTTCTCGAGATCGAGCACGCCGGTGCGATGAACTGCTGAAGCAACGATCACCACCCGCGCATTGTCGCACAGCATATCGAGCATCAGCCGGGTGAGCAGGAAGTGGCCCAGGTGATTCACCGCAAACATCATTTCAAAACCATCCGCACTGAGTTGCGGTCTGGCACACAGAACACCGGCATTGTTGATCAGCACATCGAGTGGAAGCTTAAGCCCTGAAAATGCATCCGCTGCATTGCGCACAGAACTCATTGAGGCCAGATCACAAGGTAATACGTGGATCTCGCCGTTGCCGGTGGCCTGCGTGATCTGCTTGGCCAGGGTGAACGCCCGGGAAGGATCGCGGCAGGCCATAACGACCCGATAGCCGGCGCGGGCCATCGTGGTTGCTGTGACCGAACCGATACCGCTGGTGGTTCCGGTGATCAGGCAGGTTTTCATGAATCGCTTGAGCGTGCGCTCCAGCGTTCGCTGTGTGTCTCACGGATGCGTTTGCGCCCACGCTGCATATAAAGCGCCGTTAGAGTGAGCACGCAGACTGCAGCAATCGCCGGGTAAGCAAAACGGTCGATCCAGCTCACCTGGCTTAAATCGGTGTGAATGATGCCAAGCACAGCACCGGTCAGGCAGACCGCCAGCAGGTTCTGCGTGATGAGACCGGCACTCAGACCAAACAGCAGCGGTAGCAACAGCCGCTGCACAATGGAGCTGGAACCAGGTTCAAACAACACCATTCCCACCCCCACAAGCAGCACTCCGGCTACCCGCCACGGCAGATGCGAGATGTTCATCAGGTCAGGATGCCCAACGCACCACCGTCGATGCGGATGTTCTGGCCGTGAACCGCATCTGCCAGCGGACTGGCCAGAAACGCCACCAGCCAGGCGACTTCTTCGCGTCGGACAATCCTCCCGATGGGGATGTCCTCGGCGACCTTTGCTTCGATTTCCTGCCAGGTGTCACCCCAGCCTTTACGCTTTCCGCGCGCGACATAGGCGGCTTCGACCTCCGGCGTCAGAATCATGCCTGGTGACACCAGATTGACCCGGACCCCGGTCCCGCTTACCTCTCTTGCGAGACTGATCGTCATGGTGGCCAGAGCACCCTTGGCGGCATAGTACTGCGGGTTGCGATCGTTGGGGCGCGTTGAGCCAACCGTTCCCAGGTTGATGATGCGGCCCCAGCCGCCTTTGATCATGCCCGGTAGAAAGAGCTGAATCATGCGCTGAGCCGACAGCACGTTGCGCTGATATGAGGCAAGCCAGTCAGCACTGGTAGATGAAACCCAGCTCCCCGCTTCTGTGGCACCATAGTTATTGATCAGGATGTCGACCTGTTCGTGCTCGCACATCACAGCGACTGCCCGGGCACCGTCATCGGTACGGATATCACCGGTTACCGGTATGCCACCGGGAACATCCTCGATGGCAGCCTGAGCCTGACCAGGTTCGAGACCGTGCACCAGCACGCGGGCACCGGCTTGCGCCAGATATTGAGCGATGATCAGACCGGTTCCGCGGTGACTGCCGCTCACGAAGACGCATCGGTTGCTGAGTTTCAGATCCATCAGGTTGTTCCGTTCAACTAATTTACTCACTGGTCTACTTACCCGGCCGATCACTTTACCTGACCAGCCATGATCTATACTGCCTGGTTCATGGATCTTCTTACACTGGTTGCCTTTCTGCTGATTGTGTTGCTGGGCAGCTATGTTCAGGCAGTTGCCGGTTTCGCCATGGGCATGATCATCATCGCCGTCATCGGCGGGACTCAGCTCATGGATCTGCCAGTGCTGGCCGCAGTTGCCAGTTTTCTGTCGCTGATCAATGTGCTGTTCGCCATGAAGGGTCACTGGCAGCATCTGAGTGCTGCGATTTTCCCATGGCTTGCGCTCGGCCAGATCCCGGCCATCTTTGTTGGTGTGTGGTTACTCAATGTGCTGAACAGCGACGACCGACATCTGCTCGAAATCCTGCTCGGCCTCTTCATCACCCTCGGCAGCTTGAGCATGATGCTGCGCCCGCAGCCCATCGCGAAGGTATCCGGGCCCGTGGCGTGTGTTTCGGCGGGTGTGGTTGGTGGCCTGGTGGGCGGTATGTTCTCTGCATCCGGCCCGGTGATGGGCTGGTTCACTTACCGCCAGCCGTTGCCGGTTTCGCAGATCAGGGCAACGCTTCTGGTCGGGTTCGCATTGACCACCACAACGCGGACACTGGTGGTGGGTGCACAAGGTGGCTTGACCGCCGAAGTCTGGCTTTACACCGGCATGGCGATACCGGTGGTGCTGATCGGTACCTGGGCGGGACGTTCATTTGTATCCACGTTCAGCGAACAGGCCATGTAGCGGGGCGCGTTCGGTCTGCTGCTTGCGATGGGCGTGTGGATCCTGTTGCGTGCACTGGTATTTGAGGGTTGATCGCTTAAGCCTGGATCAGAGATTTTTTTCCAGCCAGACCACATCCCAGAAGCGGTCGAACTTGCGTCCGACTTCTGCAAAGTGGGCCTTGCGAACAAAGCCCATTTTCTGATGAAAACGTATCGACGGTTCGTTCGGCAAGGCAATCCCCGCATAGGCGCGGTGAACGTCGTGTTGTTCGAGATGTTCAAACAACGGCTCGTAGAGAAGTTTTCCAAGCCCGCGTGATGTGTTGTGAGGGTGCAGATAGATGCTGACCTCCACCGATGTTTCATAGGCGGATTTCTCTTTGAACCGGGAGCTGCATGCGTAACCGGCGATCTGCCTGTTGGGGTCTTCAATCACAAGACACAGATATCTGGATCCATCAAAACCGGCAAACCAGGGTTGCCGTGAGGCGACGGTGTAGTCCGATACATCGAAGGTGAAATGGGTGTTTGCGATGTAGTGATTGTAGATGCCGACGATGGCGCTGTGGTCTTCCACCTCACAAGGTCGCACACGCACGGGTCAGCGCCTTTGTTTATGCAGTTGGGCCATCAGACCAAACAACTCCACCACGTTGGCAGGACCGGGGTCATTGGCGAACTCTCGATACAGAGTGGCAACATTCACAACGATGCGCTCGCCGTCCCCCCAGCTGTCGTAGTCTGTGAGGTTGATGTCCATGGCGGCGTCATACACATTCATGCCAGCGTCATATCGCGCACGGGCCTCAATCGTTATGTAGGTGAGGTAGTCGCGTACTGCCTGAACGCCCCGTTTGTCGGTGATCGGACCGTGACCGGGAACGATGGTTTCGACCTCGAGCCCCAGCATGTAGTCGCAGGCTTTCACCCAGTTATTCACCGGTCCGGCCCAGATGATCGGATGACCTTCAATGAACAGGATGTCGCCGGTGAACAAGAGACGATCGGCCGGCACGTAGGCCAGTATGTCACCGGCAGTGTGGGCTGGACCCACCTGTTTCAGCTCAACGGTCTTGTCACCTACGTTAAGAGTCATTTCGTCTTCGAAGAGCCGGGTCGGCAGGGTGTGTTGGATACCGCGGAAGTCAAAGGCGTTAAAGCAGAGCAGAAAGAACTCACCCACCTCGCCCATGTTGGGCGCTTGAGCCATGAGATTGAGCATCATTTCGGGGTTTTCCCGGCTCAGTTCTTCTGCACAGGCACGGGATGCGACGATCTGCGCGCCATGGACCAATTCGTTGCCGTTGCAGTGGTCGCCGTTGGAATGGGTGTTCACCAGAAGGTCAAAGTCTTGTGTGGCTTGGGGTTCGGCCCGCCGCATTGCGTCCAGCATGGTCTGGGTGAGCGGTTTGTCGAAGAGAGTGTCAATCACAAGCGATATGTCGCCTGAAACGATCAGACCTGCGTTACTCCAACCCCATCCACCATTCGGCTGCAGCCAGGCATAACCGCCGTTGCCAAGATCGGTCAAACCGTGATCATAGGGTCGGATACCGAGGGTCATGATCTCTTGCGTTGCGCTCATCATTTTCGATCTCGAGAGCGATCATATGAGAAAGTCTGCTGATCACGCGACTTGTTTTCTGGCCATAACCCGCTACCTTGCGCCCATGCCGAGTTTTGATGCGATCCGACCGTATACCGACAAAGACGTGCCAGCCGTCATGTCACGCCTTTTGTGCAACCCGGAATTCCACCAGGCGGCGGCAAAATTCTTTCTGCCTAAGGTCAACCGGCAGTTACCCCGTTTGTCTGTTCTGGTGGTTCGCAGTCTGCTCAAGCGCCGCCTTGGTAAACTTCAGACGGTGTCTGACATACAGCAGGTGATGGAAGACTACATGGCGGGTCTGATCCGCCAGACCATTGTGGACTTAAGTGTGGACGGTCTGGATGTGCTCGATCCGGAGGTGCCGCATCTGTTCATCTCCAATCATCGAGATATCGTGATGGACACCGGCATCATGAACTATCTGTTGCGCAGGGCTGGCCATCCAACGTCCCGCATTGCTGTTGGCGATAATCTGCTCACCCACGACTATGCGGCAGACCTGATGCGGATGAACAA
>JAQBYL010000380.1 GCA_027622495.1 Pseudomonadota bacterium | reverse complement strand
CCAGAATCTGCTGCCGATCTTCCATGGCGATCACGCTTTCCAGACTGCCTGCGTCCACACTCATGTTGAGGCATTCTTTGGTCAGACGAACACCGATGGGTGAATTGCCGAGGATCTCGTTGGCAACGCTTCGCCCGGCTGCTTCGAGATCCGCATCGTCTACAACATTACTCACCAGACCGATCTCACGAGCCCTGTTGGCGTCCACAAAACGACCGGTTAAGAGCAGTTCAGAGGCCACAGCACTTCCCACCAGGCGCGGTAGAAAATAACTGACACCAACATCACAGGCGGTCAGACCAATGCGGATGAATGCCGCATTCATGCGAAGCTGCGGACCGGCAATCCGGATGTCTGATGCAAGCGCGAGCGCAAAGCCGCCACCACTGGCGGGACCGTGGATCAGCGAGATAATCGGCTGCGGTGCGCGCCGCATGCGCATCACGATTTCACTCACCCGCCGCTGCACGCGCATGCCGGTCACCGCACCTGAAGATTCATCGGCTCGATCCTCTTTCAGATCCAGACCCGCACAGAAACCGCGTCCGGCGCCGCGCAGAATCACCACCCGTACATTCTGATCGACATACAGCTCACCAAAATAATGCTGCAGTTCGAGCATCATGGTCCGGCTCATGGAATTCAGAGATTCCGGTCTGTTCAGCGTCACCCAGTCAATTGCGCCCTCTTTTTTAACGATCAGGGTTTCATAAACTCCGTCAGATCCGGCAGCCGGGGTGTAATGGTCTAGGTTCACGTAAAGCTCCTGTATGTTGTCGGTGCGCCCCTCGACCCAGCGCGCCTGCCGGGTCAAGATCATGGGTAAAGTAGAAAATCGTGGCATAAATATTGCCGGATGGCATATTCAAGACCGCGTATAGTATTGAGTGAACCGCTCAGCGATCGCAAGCCGGTGCGGTTTACGTAGACAAACACCATAACTCGAGGGGGAAATATGGGACGCCTGGAAGACAAAGTTGCCGTGATTACCGGTGCTGGACGTGGCATCGGAAGGGAAATCGCTCTGCTGATGGCACGCGAAGGCGCCAAGGTCGTCGTCAACGACCTGGGTGGCAACACCGACGGTACCGGTACCGGCAAAATCGCCGATGACGTGGTCGCCGAAATTCGCGCCGCTGGCGGCGAAGCCGTATCAAATACCAACTCCATTGCCGAAGTCAGTGGCGGTGAGGCGCTGATCAAGACCGCGCTGGACGCCTTTGGCGGTATGGACATTCTGGTCAACAACGCCGGTATTCTGCGTGATGTGACGATATTCAAAATGGAAGAATCGGACTGGGATGCGGTTCTGAATGTGCATCTCAAGGGCCACTACTGCTGTTCACGCCCGTTCGCACGCTACATCCGCGAAAACAATCGGACCGGCTGCCGGATCATTAATTTCTCCAGCGTCTCCGGTCTGTACGGCAACTTCGGCCAGGCCAACTACGGTGCGGCAAAAGCCGGGATCGCCGGCTTTTCCCGTGTTCTGGCTCTGGAACTCGCGAAGTATGGTTGCACCGTGAATACCATTTCGCCCGGTGCTCTCACCCGCATGACGATCCCTTTGCGGGAAAATCGGGGCGAAAAGGTGGAACAGTCTGAGCTGGATCAGGGTGGTCCGCAGCATGTCGCGCCGATCTGTGCATGGCTTGCGTCCGCTGAGGCCGCAGGCATTACCTCCGAGATATTCCACACCGGTCGAGGCAGTGTAGCGATCATGCAGCAGCCCAAGGTGATCAAGCAGTTCCATAAAAAATCGGGGGTGTGGTCGCTGGACGAACTCGATGGTGTGGTGCCACAACTCATGGAGGCCAAGAAGGCCAATGTCGACGCCGCCGAAAAGGCAGGGGCAACCATCGAAATCTGACATGGCTGACCATGGTGAGACCATCAGACGCTACTACCACGGCTGCAATACCGCCGACCCAAAGTTGGTCCACGGACACATGCCACCTGGCACGTGGACCACATACTTGTGCAGGATGACGAAGCTGTTATCGAATGTTCTGCACGGCACCGAGTGGTTCGTATTTGTCGATGATCGAATCAAAGAGGTGCGTTCCTATCACAACAATCATCGTCTTACATCGCCTGCGAATCGAGACCTGCACGGCTTTCCCTATGCAGATCGCGGCTACTATCAACTGACAGGAGACTAAACGTGAACAAACTTATCATTGCCTTTTTAGCATTGGGCCTGCTTGCGGCCTGCGGCGATACCAGTCAACCCAGCACCGGTGCGAAATCCGCAGAGGCGGCGAAAGACGCCATGCAAAGTGCAGAATCGGCAGTTCAGTCAATGGAACGCACAGCATCCGACGCGGCCGACGCAGTGGAACAGGCAACCAGCGACGCAGTCCAGCAGGCTTCTGACATGGCCGACGATGCAGGTAAGAAAGCCAGTGAAATGGCTGACGATGCGGCAGACAAGGCAAGCAGCATGGCCGACGATGCGGCCTCGGCTGTCAATGATGCGGCGAAAGATCTCGAGGGTAAACTGAGGTAGTTCGAAACTTAAGAAATCACCGCGCGACCAGGCGCTAACTGGTCGCGTGGTCTGTTAGTTAAAAGTACCAGACCCAGCGCAGGTAACCTTGCGTACTACCCCCTGAGGTCAGCCGCGATCCAGCCAGTGGCACACCACCAAACTCCTCTCCCGGATGCCCAACCGAAAAAACCACACCAGCTTCCAGCATCTGATGGTCTCCCGGGTTATAGGTAACCTGTGTCTGGATCAGGTTGCTCAGATCCTTAAGGTTAGTGATCACAGTGAGCGTCTGGGTAACAAGCGGATGCCACTCCACACTGGCACCGAGGGCCGTGTAGTGCTTCATGAGACTGAACACCTCGCCGCGGGCCAGCCGCTCCTTGAGCGGATCAGGTAACAGCAGGGGCGAATCAGGCAGATCATTGACACCAAAACCATTGTAAAAATACTCACCGAACACATACACATTGTGGTCGTTGACGACCAGGCTATAGTCCAGATTGACGATAGCCGACAACTTCCAGTCGCCACTGCGCAAACGGGTTCCTACCCAGTCAGACCGCAGAAGTGCACCGCCAAGAGGATAGCGGACGGCAAACGCATAGACCTGATCCACATAGTGTTTGCCGGCAACCAGTTCAACCTCACCAAGGCTTACGAAGCCATGCCACTTACCGGCAACACTGTGCGCCTGGCCGGTGATCCGCCCCTGATCGTCACGCCGGCCGACTACAAGCAACTGGATGTCACTGCCGCCGTCATTCAACTTCTCGATTTGAATCAGGTCATCGCCCGCTTTGAAATCACGGTCTACGGTGGTCGGTGCAAAGGGGCTGAACAGATCCATGGGCTGAAAGGCAATGCCACTGCCCCAGCTGACTGCCTGCCTGCCAAGCGTGACCCGATAGGGTCCATTGGAATAACGCACGTATAACCGGTCCATCCGATTAAGCGCCTGATAACGATCGCCATCGTCGATAGTCCAGGTCAGGTCCATGATGCGCCTGCTGTCATCGGTCGGACTCTGGTCAAGCGTATTCTGTGGATTGTTAAAAAACGCAAGGCTGTCGCCATTCTGATAAAGCGTGGTGTTTTCCGCACTGAAACTGAAACCGCCTTTGTTTGCCGCAAACATCAGGCGCAGGTCCAGATTCATGTCATAAAGCGGTGTGCCAATCAGCTGACGTTGAATGTCCCGCTCCGGCAGAGCGCTGCCCACACCGAAGGCTTTAAAACGGGCGTCTATGTCTGCAGCGGTCGCAGGCGTGCACAGACTTGTGAATGCAACCATCAGGCCGAGGCGGATGCGCCGCAACATCAGGCTGGGACGGCAGCACTGTCCTTGACGATCATGCCATCACGCAGATAGATCTGCCGGCGTGCGTAGCTCATCACCATGGGATCATGTGTCGCGGTCAGGATTGTGACACCACGGGCTTCGTTCAAAGATCGAAGCAGGCCCAGCAATTCCTCTGTGGTTGTTGAATCGAGATTGGCGCTCGGCTCATCTGCGAGCAGGAGCACCGGGTTAGTCACGATTGCCCGGGCAATCGAAACGCGCTGCTGCTGGCCACCAGACATCTCCCCCGGTCTTCGATCGGCGAGGTCTTTGAGACCCAGAGCATCCAGGGTGGTCAGGGCCCGCTCGGCGCGCTCAGAGGGATCTACACCCTGAAGCTGCATGATGAACTCAACATTTTCCCGCGCGCTCAGCACGGGTATCAGGTTGTATGACTGAAACACAAACCCGATCTTGTACAGGCGCAGGTCAGACAGTTGAGTCTCGTTAAGATCGTTCAGCCGTACGCCATCCAGATCCACCGTGCCGGTGTCTGCCGCATCCAGACCACCGATGATGTTGAGCAGTGTAGATTTGCCAGAACCGGAAGGTCCGG
>JAQBYL010000379.1 GCA_027622495.1 Pseudomonadota bacterium | reverse complement strand
TCACAAGGCAGAAGTACCGGGTTTCAGGCTCGCTTCTCCACATGTTTCAACAGCAACTAAGTCAATGAAACAAATTGAGAAATTGCGCTTGTACACAGAATCATGCGTCTACCAAGTAACAACAACCATAATCTTATATAGATTAAAAATGTTATTGATTGACAGTCAATAGGTGGCTTCTTAGAATCGCGCTCCTTTTTTTAATCCCCCAACCGGTAGATTAGAGGTTGTCGTGAAAAGAACATATCAGCCAAGTAATGTGAAGAGGCTACGGACCCATGGCTTTCGTGCACGCATGGCGACGCGCGGTGGCCGAAAGGTCCTCAATGCTCGTCGTGCCAAGGGACGCAAGCGTCTGGCTGTATAAACTGCACCCTGATCGTCCGTCCCGATAGGATTAAGTGGCCATGTCTGCAAGTCTTGGCCCGAATGCCTTTCCCAGGTCCAATCGACTTCTTAAACCCGCTGAATACCGAATTACTCTCAACCAGGCCGACCTGCGCGTGTCTGTCGGATCGATGTGGATCATTGCGCGTGCCAACCAGCGCAACCATGCACGACTCGGTATGATCGTTGGCCGGCGGGCGCAGCGTCGTGCCGTTGACCGGAATCTCACCAAGCGATCTATCCGCGAAACGTTCCGTCAACTCATCGACCTGCCGGCGGCCGACATCGTCGTGCAGGTTCATTCAGCTCCGCGTAAGCCGGTCGTGCTGGAAGTGGAAAAGTTGTTTGCAAGGCTCGAAAGTAAGTGGCTGCAAAATACCGGTGAGGTGTGAGGAGCCCGCGATGATTGATGCTCTGAAAAGGCTGCCTGCTTCAGTTTTGCTTGGGATGATCCGTTTATATCAGATCACGCTATCGCCCTGGATCGGTCAGCAGTGCCGATTTTATCCATCCTGCTCACATTACGCTGCTCACGCGGTTACACAATATGGTGCTGTACAGGGGAGTTGGCTTGCATTAAGGCGGTTGTTGAAGTGTCACCCGTTTCATGCCGGTGGGTTTGATCCGGTGCCTGAACCTTGCGTCAGAAAAGCCATACTCGCCACGTCTGACGATTCATCGCAAGACAGGTCGCGTGAGTCTCAAGCCTCGAGGCATTGCCCGAGCGGCACCTAACCAAGAGAGATCTTATGTTGTCTTCTGAAGTCCAAAGAATAGTGCTGCTTGTCGGTCTGGCAGTGACCGGATACCTGATGATTCTTGCGTGGAATGATGACTACATCAGTGCGCCACGAACGCAAGCTTTACCGGAAGCTCCGACGCGCACCTCCGTCACAGCACCGGTTAGTGTGTCCGACTTACCGGTCAGTGGTTCTGTAACAGAAAGTTCCAGCAACCTTGATATACCGCAAGTAGGACCGTCAGATGAAGCGAATCAACTGGATCCTGGTGCCTCTGGCTCGTCTAGTGGACAACTGGTTACGGTCTTTACCCCATCGCTCAATATCTGGATCGACCTGGTGGGTGGAGACATCGTCCGGGTTGAACTCCCTGCCCATCCTCTGGAGATTGATAAGCCTGAGGTACCTTACCTGTTATTGAACAACACTGGCGGATATACCTACGTTGCTCAATCAGGCCTGGTTGGACCAGATGGTCTGGACAGCAGTGAACATCGACCGGTCTACAAAACCACCAAAACAGAATACGTGTTGGAGAAGGCGGCGACCTCAACGTCGTGCTTACTGCCGAGTCTGAAGCAACAACGGTGGTCAAAACATTCGCCTTCAAGGGAAATGATTATGTAGTTGACGTCCATTACGACGTAACCAATCGTTTGAACCGATCTATTCAGGTGGGGGTATTCAGTCAGATCAAGCGTGATGATCGGGATCCCGTCGGGGCATCCGGTGGTTTCAGCATGGGACCGCAACCGTATGTGGGAGCGGCGTTGACCACGGTTGAAGCGCGCTACCAGAAGCTTGAGTTTGACGATCTGGAGGAAGGTGATTTCAAGGAGTCTGTCGAAGGCGGCTGGATCGCGTTTCTGCAGCACTACTTTGTCAGCGCCTGGGTCGCGACTCCCGGGGAACAGAATCGATTTTACGGCAACCGTAGATCCGACGGTCTGTATCGTTTTGGCTACACGGGACCGGTAAAGGAGATCGCGGCCGGGCAGAAAGGCGAGTACGTCTCCCGTTTTTACGCAGGCCCCAAAGATCAGAAAAGCCTGGAAGCGCTTGCACCCAATCTGCATCTGACCGTGGATTACGGATTTTTGTGGTGGTTGGCGGTACCGCTTTATACGTTCCTGGATTATCTGGATGGTTTGCTGGGGAACTGGGGCCTCGCAATCATCGTCCTGACCCTGTGTGTAAAGCTCGTGCTGTATCCCCTATCGGCTGCGAGTTACAAGTCCATGGCCAATATGCGACGGGTTGGTCCGCAGATGAAACGGTTGCAGGAGCGTTATTCAGATGACCGGCAGAAACTTTCCCAGGAGATGATGGCACTCTATAAAAAAGAGAAAGTAAACCCGTTGGGGGGTTGTTTACCCATGTTGTTGCCCATGCCGATCTTCATAGCGCTGTACTGGGTGTTATTTGAAAGCGTGGAATTACGCCATGCACCGTTCTTTCTGTGGATCAACGACCTGGCGGCGATGGACCCGTTTTTTATCCTGCCGCTGCTGATGGGGGCCAGTATGTACTTCCAGCAGACGCTGAGTCCGGCGATGGGTGATCCCATGCAGGTGCGCATGATGAAGATGATGCCAATCATGTTCACCGTTCTGTTCCTGTTTTTTCCGTCGGGCCTGGTGCTGTATTGGCTCGTTAACAACCTGCTCGGGATCGCACAGCAGTACTACGTGATTAAAAAGACAGAAGCCGCCACGAGCAGCTGAGGGCACAAGCCTCTACTGAGCCGTATATGGTTCAAGACACCGATACCATTGTTGCACTGGCCACCCCTCCCGGGCGTGGCGGTGTTGGTGTTGTTCGTGTTTCAGGTCCGCTGGTACGGAAGATCGGTGCGGCCATCACAGGCCAGAACCTGCCAGCACGCCAGGCTGTTCTTACCGATTTCAAAGATGCTCACAATGTGAGCGTCGACAAAGGAATTGCCCTGTTTTTTGCTGGCCCCGCTTCGTTTACCGGCGAAGATGTTCTGGAGCTTCAGGGTCATGGAGGGCCGATCGTTCTGCAGATGCTGACCCGTCTCGTGATCGATCTGGGTGCGCGCTTGGCTCGGCCTGGGGAGTTCAGCGAACGGGCCTTTTTGAACAATAAACTTGATCTTGCCCAGGCCGAAGCAGTCGCAAGCCTCATCGATGCAAGCTCAGAAGCAGCTGCCCGAGCAGCAACACGCACGCTCAACGGTGCGTTCTCACAGCGGGTTCACAGCCTTTCGCAGGAAGTTGTTCGTCTTCGTGTGCGCGTCGAAGCCCAGGTGGACTTTCCTGAAGAAGACATCGACAGCGCTGATCTGACTGCACTCGCCAACGACCTGTCAGCCCTGATTGAGGCAGTTGCGTTCACGCGCGGTGAGGCGCGCCAGGGACGGTTGCTGGATCAGGGGATTCAGATTGCCCTGGTCGGTGCACCTAACTCCGGCAAGTCGACCCTGCTCAATCGCCTGGCCGGTGAAGATCGAGCCATTGTCACGGACATCCCCGGAACAACCCGGGATGTTCTATCGGTCGAATTGAACTTAAACGGTCTGCCGGTCACCCTTTATGACACCGCGGGCCTCACCGAAACTGAGGATGTAGTTGAGCGCGAAGGCATTCGACGGGCCCGGCAACAGGCAGCAGAGGCGGACATTGTGTGCCTGGTGATCGATGGGAAAGCGGGCGAGCAGAACACGCTCGGCCTGGACGTGGACCCGCAGCGGCTGCTGCGGATCTGGAACAAGATCGATGTCGCGCCGGTCCCATCTGAATTTTCCGGTGTTGCAGTTTCTGCCCTGACCGGCGCAGGCCTCAACGAGTTACGCACCCGCTTTCTCGAACTAGCGGACTTTCACCCTCCGGTTGCCGCGTTCAGCGCCAGAGCGCGCCATCTGGACGCTCTTGACCTGGCGCGCGAAACTCTGCTCGAAGCGCAGATGCTGACAAACCAGGGTGATGCCTGGGAACTGATCGCGGAAGCCTTGCGGCTTACTCATGGTCATCTTCAGGACATTGTTGGAGTCATGTCGGCCGATGATCTGCTGGGGGAGATTTTTGCCACTTTCTGTATTGGAAAATAAACACTCTTCCTGACCGTTCCGCCATATTCCACAAAACCCATTCAAGCCAGCGTCTTTGCTGGCTTTTGAGTCTGTCACTGTCTATCATGCTCCGCATGAAGCTGCATAAATGTGTGCCCTGATGTGTGCCCATAGCGGCAGGATGTGTGCCCATGGCTTACCAGATGTGTGCCCTAGACCCCCTTCCAGAGG
>JAQBYL010000378.1 GCA_027622495.1 Pseudomonadota bacterium | reverse complement strand
AAAACCGATTTCAGCAAGGCACGCCGCTTTTATCAACTCATCCGTACACCACTTTCAACCATAGCTCCATTGAGATTGAACGGCTGGCCTAACCTTTACCAGCTTTTCGAAACTGGAGAATTTGTTGCCTACAGTGTCTTCAATCCGATCGCCGATCAGATGCGATGGCTCGAGGAGCAGAATCCCGACTACGCCCTGGCCTATGCAGAAAGCCTTGAGCATCTGGCGTTCGCCTTTGAGGGGCGCACGTTTACCGGCAAGCTCAAATCGCTTCAATCCATATCCGAAACCCTGACGCAGGACATGGCACATCGGATTAACAGAGTTTTTCCGGTCCCCCTGCATCAGAACTACGGTCTTAACGAAATGGGTCTGGTTGCGACCAAATGCCCGGAAGGAGGGCGCTATCATGTACACAGTGAAGGTTTTCACGTAGAACTGATCCGCGAAGATGGGGAGCCGGCCCGGGTGGGCGAGCGGGGTCGACTGGTGGTGTCGCGGCTGCTGAGCCTGGGGATGCCGCTGTTCCGCTATAACACCGATGATGTCGCTGTGGCGACGGATCAGAACTGCCCGTGCGGCCGCACGTTACCGTGCTTTGGTGAAGTCATTGGCCGTTACAGTCGGATTGCCTATCTGCCGGAAGGCACGCTGGGAAGGGTAGCGATTTTGCGTAATGCACTGGGTTCGTGTCCGGATGAATACATGAGCGGTTTACGCAAATATCAGATAAGCCAGCAGCAGGATCTGACGTTTTGTTTGCGGGTGCTTTGCGAACGTGAGCTACCGGATGGGTTCGGCCAGCACATTCAAAGCCGCTGGTCTGCACAGGACCCGGATCCGCCGGTGCTTACGATCATGCGGGTTGCCGATCTCAGCGCCGGTCCGAGCGGTAAATTCCAGGATTTCGTTTCTCACTTCATGCCATAACATGGCTTCACACGCGCGTCTCGATCAGGTTTTTTAGAACCTCGATGACATTAACCTTGCTCAGCGAATCGACAACATGCGCCTGCGTCTGCAGTAGAGCATCGCTTTCGAGCCTGCCTTGTGGATCACAGATGCCGCTAATGGAACGTTGCAGGGTTGCCTGAAGATCAGCTGTGTGCTGCTTTAACCAGTCGGTGCACGCAGCTGCGTGCTGATTCCAGGGTTGGTCGGAAATCTGGTAGAGAGAGGCCAGATCCGGGTGATTGTGCAACGTGTGGGCAATCCCCAGGTCAGCCAGAGTGCGGTACTGATGCAGCTGAGTGCTGTTGTTGTGCGGCATCAGCATCACTGGTGTTGCGGCAATAAACCCTTCATAGACCGTGCCGATCCCGGGTGTGGTCAATAGCAGGAGGGATCCGGCGATCAGATCGGATGAGGTATGTGGATCAACGGCGCCGCGGATGCTGATGCCTTCGGCCTGAGCGACCTTCAGTTCCTTCAATGAATCGTTGCCGATGACTGTGAGTGGCAGGTTGAGCCCACGACAGGTGACCAGCACACCCTCCACCAGCCCTTCGATCACTTCGTTAATGTCCTGCCAGCGAACCAGCGCAGATGTCACCCCGCCCAGGCACAACAGCGCACCGTGCCGATCGCCAGCCACCCTATGATCGGGGTTTCGCCACACCATCGGCGCAACCAGTTCAAAAATTTCCGACTGACAGGTTCGCGGGTGCTTTGCGGCGCCAGGAAAATCCTGCACCAGGTAGGCGAGAATAGACTGGTGCGCAACGATCTCATCCTGGCCAGCCCGCCAGTGCATGAGACTGTCGACAAACACTACCTTGGGACCGAGACCGATCCTGGTCAGGGAAGTAATCGAAGGCCCGTTATTGACCGATATGATCAGGTCAAAGGTGGATACTTCTGTGGCTGTAAACAGCTGATTGACGCGGCCTGATCGACAAACCGTGCCGATTGGCGCATGTCGGATAATGAAATCATAGGCATCGCCGCTGCTGGTCAGGGTCAGCCGGGCAAGCCCGGAAAGCTGTTCGGCGATGTAAAGGCCCTTGGAGGCTGGACCGAAGCCGAACGGCGCAATGATCACCAGTACGTTTTTCATCGACCACTCGCGGATTAAAAATCAGGTTTCGCGACAGCAGCCAAGCATACCCGCACAGGTTCTTTATCTCGACGTCCGCCGTGCTACGCTTTGCTCCCGTTCATCCGAGGGAGAGATTGCACGCATGTCTGTCATTGAGCTTGGTGCACTGGGTGAGTTCATCGGTGCATTCGCAATCGTGGTGTCGTTGTTGTACGTTGGTTTTCAGCTGCGTCAGAACACACGATCGGTGAACGCCGAGATGATCCAGAGCCAGGTAGACAAGACCAATCAGCTGGCGGCGATGGTCATCGAGCAGCCGCTCCTGTTGGAAGCCATCATTCGCGCACGCGGAGGTGAGGAACTGAGCGCAGAGCAGGCTTCGCGAGGCAGATATTCGGTCACACTGACCTTTGCTTCGCACCTGAGTCGATGGACCTGATCGAAACAGAGAACTGTTTAGCCTGGGCAGCCACGCAAATCGATCTGCTGCCGGGAACCGCGCCTACTCCTCTACCTGCTACATCGTCGCGGGTGTGGAAGCTCGAAACCAGGTCAGGACCGGTGATCCTGCGCGCGTTCATACCCAGTCGTTGGCGCGAAGAGTTCCCGGGGCTTGCAGACCGCGAATATCAGATACTCGATGCCCTTAGAAAGTCGAGTCTCCCCGCACCGGAACCGATTGCCGCGGTGAGCGACGATCAGCACGGTGAATTGATCCTGATGTCGTGCGTCCCCGGCATAGTGAATCTGCCGATTAAACCTGCCACCAGCTGGCTGACTGGCATCGCCGTGATGCTTGCAGAAATACATGCGCAGACAGCTGTTTCGGTCCGCGGATCTTATACATCGTGGAATACCAGCCGGGGTAAAAGTGCACCTGCGTGGTGGAAGGATGTTGGCGTGTGGAGTGATGCACAAGCGCAGATAGCGCATCAACCGGCGTTTACCGCAAGCTTCATCCACCGCGACTTTCATCCGTGTAACCTGCTGTGGCGTGACGGCACGCTAAGTGGTGTAGTCGACTGGATCAACGCCTGTATGGGGCCGCCATCGGTGGATGTGGCGCATTGTCGGCTCAATCTGGTTGCCATGTATGGCGAACCGGAAGCGGATGTGTTTCTCGCGGCTTACCTGCAAAGACGCCCCGGCTTCGAACATCATCCCTACTGGGATCTCGATGCCGGGCTCGGCGCGATGCCGGAACCATCCGTTTATCCGCCCTGGATCAGCTTCGGGCTTAACCATCTGCGCGAACAGGACATCGGGGAGCGGTTGATTGCGTTTGTGACCAGCCGTGTGACCGCTTGTGCATCATATCGGTGATTTAATCCATTCAGAGATCGGCGGTCCTGCAGACCCCGGCGCACCGACCACGGGTCGCCTGATCCAGCCTTCACTCTCGAGGTTGTCGCGCTCGATCCACATGCCTTGCGCCGGTCCCACACCGGCGAGCGTTGCCAGCGCCGCCGATGTTTCAGAAATCAGTTTCAGGCTGGTCTTGCGGCAAGGGCTCCAGTCGGTTGCTTTGCGTACCACACCTACCACCGTGCCAACCAGATATCCGGAGGGTGTTCGAGTCAGTTCGATTTCCACCAGGTCGCCTGATGTTTCCCAGTTATTGTCGGGATCTCCCTGCAGGTGCCCACGCAATTCGGCGGGGACGTGTGCCACATAGTGACCGTGATGAGCACAGATCGAAACACCGCTGTTCCAGCCATAGCAATAGGTCCACGCGGTGACTTCACTGCCATCGACGATATCTTCGTCCATGTAGCCGGCTTCCAGCAGCTTGCTTCTCCAGCCTTCCATCAGACCGCCGGCCGAAATAGCTTCTTCGCGTGTGGTGACGAGAACCAGTTCGGCAAGAATGCGGGATCCATTCACAAAGTCCGCCGGTGCGGTCTGTGTTTCCCAGCCTGACTGTGCCGCACATCCGAAGTTGAGCAACGCAGGCAGGAGGATCGCCAGACAACGCCGTGGATCTAATCTGCAATGGTGGGTCATGGGTTTATCCAAAGGAGATTGTGCTGGCAATGTAGCGATCAGGTCTTTGGTCCACAATGTCTATGTTGGTATTGCCAAGCTGAATACGCAGTCCCTGCACCAGACTGTCGGTAAAAGGCTTGACGCGTGTAACATGTTCGCCCGAATGCTTGAGCAGGAAGAAAACAGTGAATCCAACCAGTACCCGGTACCTCGTATAACTCTGATCAGGAAGAACAAACGATGGCCCTGACAGACCCCGCACTGCAATTCATCCACATCATCTCGAACAAAGAGACGGTCAACGCGTCCGTGCGCACCCAGGTTCTCGGTGGTGAGAAGGTCGACGATTACAAAGTTCGGACGGAACCGGAAATTCTGCGTCACGTCGA
>JAQBYL010000377.1 GCA_027622495.1 Pseudomonadota bacterium | reverse complement strand
TACCCGCCTGAAGCTCCGCAAGGCCCAGATTCTCGAAGGCCTGTGGTCGCGCATGGTATTCAGTGTCCTGAACAAGCTTGCGCAACACCTTTACCGCATCGTCATAGCGGCCAAGGCGGTACAGAAAGCCACCGTAGTTGTTCAACGCCTGTGAGTTGGAACTGTCTACCGCAAGTGCGCGTTTGTAATGATATTCGGCTACTTCCAGTTCGTTTTCCTGTTCGTAGAGAACTGCAAACAGAACGTGTGCTTCGGCAGAATTCGGGTCGATCTCCAGGGCCGTCGTCAGCGGACCCCGGGCACGGGCGAAATCTTTGTTCTCGAGATACCCGCGGGCAAGGTCAAGCTGTGCGCTTACCCGATCTGTATCCGGTCTGGGTGGTGGAAGACCACCGCTTGTCTCTGTAATACAGCCCGACAAGGTTATCAACACAATGACAAAAAGGCTGAGTACATCTGGCGTAGTTCTGTTGGTCATGCCTTTACCCTGGCTAAGTACCGTTCCCGTCTTCTGGTCCGATCATTGACACGGCCAACTAACTGACCACAGGCGGCGTCAATGTCGGCACCTCTCGTTGTGCGTAACATGGTCGCGTAACCGGCATTCATCATGTAAGTCTGAAAAAGCCGCGTATCTTTCAAGGCTGGCTTGCGATATGTCGTACCAGGCCAGGGGTTGAACGGTATCAGATTGACTTTGCAGCGGACATCACGCAGAAGTGTGGCAAGTGCTCTGGCATGTTCAATCTGATCGTTCACACCCGCCAGGAGCGTGTACTCCATTGTCAGGCTGCGTTTGTCGCTCAAGCCAGACACATAGTGCCGACAGGCATCCAGAAGCGCCTCAATTGGATATTTACGGTTGAGTGGGACTAACTCACTGCGCAGATCGTTGGTGGGTGCGTGCAGCGATATCGCCAGCGATACGTCGGTGACTTCCGCAAGTTTGTAGATGGCGGGAACGACCCCGGCTGTGCTGATCGTCACTCTGCGTTTGGATATGCCGAACGCCAGGTCATCCATCATCAGATTGGTGGCCTTCAGTACATTTTCATAGTTCAGCAGAGGTTCGCCCATGCCCATCATCACAACGTTGGTCACACTCTGGCCACGCTCATTGAGTGCGTCCTTCGCAATCATCACCTGACCGACTATTTCCGCGGTCGACAGGTTGCCATTAAAGCCCTGCTTGCCGGTGGAGCAGAAACTGCAATCGAGCGTGCAGCCAACCTGAGAGGAGACACACAGGGTGTTTCTGCCATTCTCCGGTATAAGGACGGTCTCCACACAATTACCGTTGTCTACCCGCACCACCCATTTAATGGTGCCATCGGTTGAATCAAACCTCTCGACTACCTCCGGTGTAGCAAACACCATCTGCTCGGCCAGCTGACCACGCAGATTCACCGACAGGTCTGACATGCCATCAAACGCACGGATGCCGCGGTGATAAAACCACTTCATCAACTGCTCAGCACGAAAACGCTGGTGCCCGGAGCCAATGAAATACGCTTCGAGCGCGGACCGGTCGAAGTCGAGAAAGTTGAGGCGATCAGTTGGCAAAAAGACCTCGGCGGGCAGGCTTGCCCCTAACGGGCGCAGATCTGCGTGTCGTCAAAAAAGAAGGCGATCTCACGGGCTGCTGAAGTCGTGGAATCAGATCCGTGTACCGCATTGGCGTCGATCGACTGAGCAAAGTCAGCGCGGATCGTGCCGGGGGCTGCATCTGCCGGATTGGTGGCACCCATGAGCTTTCGGTTCAACATGACCGCATCTTCGCCTTCGAGCACCTGAACCATAACCGGTCCGGAGCGCATGTAGTCGCACAGAGGTTTGAAAAAAGGTTTACCTGTGTGTTCAGCATAGAATCCCTGCACCTGCTGCTCACTCAGACGCATCATCTGTGCTGCGACAATCTTCAGACCAGCTTTTTCAAACCGGGTGTAGATGTCACCGATGATGTTCTTTGCTATCGCATCCGGTTTGAGGATCGACAACGTACGCTCAACTGCCATGAACTTCTCCAAAAAAGCTTAAGTAATGCACCGTATGAGGTTGATTTCGCAAGAAAGGGTGCTTGATTGCGGCCGCGTATTATACGCGTTTGGGCCAAAGATCAAATTGGCGTATCAGCCTTTTCCTGATCCGGTGCGGGCACGGTGCAAACCGGCGACCGTCTCATTGATCCGGGTTGCAGCGAAGTCCACTTCTTTTTCGCTCGTGTAGCGCCCAACGCACATCCGCAGCGACGCATGGGCCAGCGTATCTTCCACCCCGAGCGCCCGCAGCACATAAGAGGGCTCGACACTCGCCGAAGTACACGCCGAACCGCTTGAAACGGCCAGATCATCCAGAGCAAGCAGCAGGGTTTCGCCGTCGATCCCCTCGAAACCCACATTCAGAATACCGGGGAGCCGTTGCGTTTCATGGCCATTCAGACGACTACCGGGAACCTGCCGCAGGTGCGCCCACAGGCGCTGCCGCAGGCTGAGGATACGGGCATTCTCGCTGGTCATTTCCAGTCGCATGATCTCCGCAGCTTTACCCATACCGACAATCTGATGGGTGGCAAGCGTTCCCGATCGCATGCCAAATTCGTGCCCACCACCGTGTATCTGTGGGGTCACGCGCAGCGGCGGGTTGCGTCGCACGTACAGCACACCAATCCCTTTTGGCCCATACAGCTTATGTGCCGATATGGAAATCAGATCGATCGGCATCCGCGCCACATCGATTGGCAACTTGCCTGCGCTCTGAGCCGCGTCCACGTGCAGGAGCACACCGCGAGCTCGGCATGCAACCCCCACTGTTTCGACATCGGTCACCGTGCCGATCTCGTTATTGGCATGCATCAGCGAGACCAGCAGCGTATCTGGCCGCAACGCGTTCTCCACCTGATCAGGTGTGATCAGACCATCTGAATGCGGGATCAGGTAGGTCACTTCAAAGCCTTTGGTCTCAAGGTAACCACAGGTGTCCAGCACCGCTTTATGCTCGATGGCGCTGGTAACGATGTGCCGACGGGTGGCCCCTTCGGCCACGCCTTTGATCGCCAGGTTGTCTGACTCGGTGGCACCGGAGGTAAAGACTATTTCGCGGGGATCGGCATTGATCAGACTGGCAATCTGAGTGCGCGCCAATTCCACCGATTCTTCAGCCTGCCAGCCGTAGGCATGGCTGCGCGAGGCCGGATTGCCAAAATTGCCGTCGGCCATCAAGGCACCACTCATCTGCTGAGCCACTCTGGGATCAACGGGCGTGGTTGCTGCGTAATCCAGGTAAACAACTTTCTGCATGATTCTTAACTGGCGCTGGCCGTTTGGATCCTAAAGATGAAGGGCAGTGATGCGTCTTGGCTCGGCCTCGAGTTTGAGGTCCTGGCGTTGTGCAATCAAACGGATCGAGGAGCGTGACACCAGCGATCCCAGCGTGATTCCGGTCATGAACTCATCGATCTGCTGCGACAGGTCAGACCACAGATCATGGGTCAGGCAGGTCAGACCATCCTGGCAGTCCGCGGCCCCGTGGCATCGGGTGGCGTCAACGCCCTCTCCTACCGCAGCAACAATCTGCGACACGCTGATATCGTCGGCATCGCGGGTGATTTGATAGCCACCACCCGGGCCGCGCAGACTGGCGAGCAGTCCAGCACGCTTCAAACGGCCGAACAGTTGTTCAAGGTAAGAAGGAGAGATGCCCTGGCGCTCAGCGATGTCGACCACACTGACGGGGCCTTTGTGGGAATGTAACGCAATGTCCAGCATGGCGGTCACGGCGTAGCGGCCTTTGGTAGTCAGACGCATGCGTAGGGCCTTGGGTGAACCGGGCCCGGAGTATGCAATACCCGACTAAATTGGTCCACTATTCGAACTCCTTGAGCATTCCCCGCATCATCTGTACCTCGGTCTCATCGAGGCGGATGCGGGTGAACATGCGCCGCAACCGCACCATGGTCTGACCCGGGTTGGCGGGATCGATGAAACCGCGAGTCGTCAGGACCCCCTCGAGGTGCCGCATCATCCCCTCCAGATCAGCGGAGGTTGCCAACGGACGATCCCACTGCACCGCCTCTTCCGGTGCCGGTTTAGAACAGGTAAAGAGCTCATAGCACACCACCTGAACCGCCATGGCCAGGTTCAGGGAGGAATAGGCTGGATCGGCAGGAATCTGCATGTGCACATTGGCGCGCTGCAGTTCGTCGTTGGTCAGACCGTCGGTCTCGCGACCAAACATCAGTGCGACCCGGCCGTGCGTCGCCGCTTCGAGCACCACCGGTGCCAGATCGCGTATTTCCCCTGCAGGCCACGGTATACGTCGCGATCGTGCGCTGGTGGCGGCAATGAAATGACAATCGGCGATGGCTTCATCGAGGTCTTTGACCACCTTCACGGCATCGAGAACATCCTGTGCACCGGCCGCC
>JAQBYL010000376.1 GCA_027622495.1 Pseudomonadota bacterium | reverse complement strand
TTCCGGCGTTCTTCTGGGGGGTGTGCCGGGAGTGGCTCCGGGCAAAGTGGTGATCCTCGGGGGGGTGTCGCCGGGGCCAATGCGGCGCAGATGGCGGTTGGTCTGGGTGCGGATGTGACGGTTCTGGACAAGTCCGTTGATCGTCTGCGCGCCCTGTCGATTCAGTTTGGCAGCAGGGTGCAGGGTCTGATGGCCACGGAGGCAGCGGTTCGCACACAGGTACTTGAGGCTGATCTGGTGATTGGCGCGGTGCTGGTTCCCGGCGCATCGGCGCCCAAACTCGTCAGCGCCGAAATGGTCAGCGCCATGAAGAAAGGCTCGGCCATGGTGGATATCTCAATCGACCAGGGTGGCTGTTTTGCCACCAGCAGGCCAACTACCCATGATGATCCAACCTATATCGTTGATGGCGTTGTGCATTATTGCGTTACCAACATGCCGGGCGCTGTTGCGCGGACATCGACCCTTGCCTTGAACAACGTGACCCTGCCGTACGTAATGGCCCTGGCGGATCATGGCTTCGAACAGGCGTTTCGGAACGATCCGGGCTTTGCCAACGGGTTGAACGTGCATCGTGGTGCGATCCGCCATCCGGTGGTACGTGCTGCTCTCGGTATGGACGTTCACTGCGCCGCCTGATTCGAACGCGACTTGTCCTGGTGCACGCGGCTGACAGATCCTGTTACTGTCTTATGCTTTGTGCACCTTGAAAGGTTCGACCATGGCGGATCCGCACCATAATGAATTCCCGCCGGGCTCGCTGGAAGCCCGGGATCTGGAACACCTTCTGCATCCAGCCACCAACTTCAAGCTGCATCATGAAAAAGGCCCCACCGTTCACGCCCGCGCAGAAGGTGTTTACATGTGGGATAACCGCGGCAAACAGTACATAGAAGGCATGGCGGGGCTGTGGTGTACGGCACTGGGATACGGTGAGCCGGAGCTTGCCCGGGTGGCCGCCGAACAGATGCAGACCCTGTCCTACTCGCAGTTGTTTTCGGGCAAGACCAACGAGCCAAGTATTCTGCTCGCTGAAAAGCTCAAGCAGATGATGCCGTTCGAAGCTGGCCGGGTATTTTTCGGTTTGTCTGGAAGCGATGCGAACGACACCCAGGTCAAGCTGATGTGGTATTACCACAACGCGATCGGCAAACCTGAAAAGAAGAAAATCATTTCCCGAAAGCGTGGTTACCACGGGGTGACTGTCGCCAGTGGATCGCTTACCGGGCTGCCAGCCTTTCACAAACATTTCGATCTGCCTATCGCAGGAATTCTGCATACCGATTGCCCGTCTTACTATCGCGAAGGTTTGAGTGGCGAGACAGAAACCGACTTCGTCGATCGGATAGTTAAAAATCTGGCTGACCTTATCCAGGCCGAGGGACCAGAGACGATCGCCGCATTTATTGCCGAACCGATCATGGGGGCCGGTGGTGTCGTCGTTCCACCAGCAGGATATTTTCAGAAGGTGCAGGCGGAACTCAAAAAACATGACATCCTCTTCATCGATGATGAGGTCATCTGCGGGTTCGGTCGCACCGGTACGCTTTTTGGTGCCCAGAGTATGGGGATCGAACCGACCACGATGAGCGTTGCCAAGGCCGTGTCATCTGCCTACCTGCCTCTCTCAGCAGTGATCATTCCGGAATTCATCTACGAACCTTTCATCGAGGTCACCGCCGATGTTGGCACCTTTGGTCACGGGTTTACCTATTCCGGGCACCCGGTGTGTGCCGCGGTTGCGTTACGCAATCTTGAGCTCATGGAGGAGCGGGATCTGTATGCGCATGCAGCCCGAGTTGGAGAACGTTTTCAGGAACGACTTCGGAGTTTTGCCGACCACCCGCTGGTGGGCGAGGTGCGCGGTGCTGGCTTGATCGGCGCGATTGAGCTGGTGGCTGACAAGGCAACCAAAGCACCGTTTGCCCCGAGCGCAGGGGTTGGTATGCACTGCCAGGCGCAATGCGAAAATCAAGGCCTGATCATCCGTAACCTGGGCGATACGATTGCTTTCTGTCCACCACTGATTATCACTGACAAGCAGGTCGACGAAGTATTCTCCAAATTCGAAGTTGCTCTGAACGAAACACTGGAATGGATACGCTGAATGTCGGTTCTGGTTTCAAAGATCGATGGCAGATCTGATCAGTTCAAAACGAATGACAAGGTTAACCGTCAGCTTGCAGCCCGGATGAGAACACTGGCAGCGCAGATCTGCCTGGGTGGCGATGAGCGATCCCGCGCGCGGCATATGGCACGCGGAAAATTGTTAGCGCGGGAGCGCGTCAACCGCCTTCTCGATCCGGGTTCACCGTTTCTGGAAATCGGTCAGTTCGGCGGCCATGAGCTGTATGACGATGTGATACCCAGTGGCGGTATCGTCACCGGTTTAGGACAGGTTAGTAATCAGATCTGCCTGATCGTTGCTAACGATGCCACCGTCAAAGGGGGAACTTACTATCCAATCACGGTAAAGAAACATCTTCGCGCACAGGAAATAGCCGAGGAAAATCATCTGCCATGTGTCTATCTGGTGGACTCAGGTGGCGCGTTTCTGCCGATGCAGGACGAAATTTTCCCCGACAAGAACCACTTCGGCCGCATCTTCTATAACCAGGCTAACATGTCTGCAAAGGGGATACCGCAGATCGCCGTGGTAATGGGCTCGTGCACTGCCGGTGGCGCTTACGTTCCGGCCATGTGTGATCAGACGATCATCGTGCGCAATCAGGGAACCATATTCCTCGGTGGTCCCCCCCTGGTCAAAGCAGCGACGGGTGAAGATGTTGATGCCGAAAGTCTTGGCGGTGGCGATGTGCACAGCCGCACATCCGGTGTCACTGACTATCTGGCAGACGATGATGAACACGCGTTATTACTTGCGCGCGAAGTCGTTGCCAATTCGCATGTGCGCAAACAGATGAGTGTCGAACGCAAAGCGGTGGTTCAACCGCGATACCCAGCAGAAGATCTGTATGGCCTGATGCCGACTGATACACGAACACCCATCGATGTGCGGGAGGTCATTGCTCGTCTCGTGGATGATTCGGAGTTCCATGAGTTCAAACCGTTGTACGGCGACACACTGGTCACGGGCTTTGCGCATCTCGACGGGTTACCGATTGCGATTGTCGCCAACAACGGCATCCTGTTTTCGCAAAGCGCACTCAAGGGTTCACACTTCATTCAGCTTGCCGATCGGCGCGGTGTGCCGCTGGTGTTTCTGCAGAACATCAGCGGATTCATGGTTGGTCGAAAGTATGAAAATCAGGGCATCGCCAAAGATGGGGCCAAGATGGTCACCGCAGTTGCCTGTGCGTCAGTGCCGAAATTTACCGTGGTGATCGGCGGCTCTTTTGGCGCTGGAAACTACGCCATGTGCGGGCGTGCGTACGGTGCGCGCATGTTGTGGACCTGGCCGAATGCACGCATATCAGTGATGGGCGGTGAACAGGCAGCACATGTTCTGGCCACGGTCCGTCAGGACGGCATGCAGGCACGCGGTGAAACCTGGCCGGAAGATGAGCGCGCTAAGTTCATGGAAGACATACGGCAACAGTATGACTTTCAGGGGCAACCGCTGTATGCCAGTGCCAGGCTCTGGGATGACGGGGTAATCGATCCAGCAGACACCAGAAAGGTCCTCGCTCTGGCCCTCGAGGCAAGTACCGCCATACCGACCGTCAAGCCGAGCGGGTTCGGCATCTTCAGGATGTAAGTATCGTGTTTGACTCTCTCCTTATCGCCAACCGGGGTGAAATTGCCTGTCGGATCATGCGCAGCGCTAAAACGCTGGGGCTGAGAACAGTGGCGGTCTATTCCGATGCCGACCGGGATGCTTTGCACGTCCGGTCAGCGGACCAGGCGGTCCGCATCGGGCCCGCACCAGCGAAAGACAGCTATCTCAACATCCCGGCGATTATTGAGGCGGCGAAGATGAGCGGTGCCCAGGCAATCCATCCTGGCTATGGATTCTTGTCTGAGAACGCCGACTTTGCCGAAGCCTGCCTGGATGCAGGCCTTATCTTCGTCGGTCCTGCTGCTGAATCGATCCGCTCGATGGGATCCAAAATCGAAGCCAAGCGCCGGGTCAGCGCAGCGGGCACACCGGTGGTCCCCGGCTACCATGGTGATGCGCAGGATGATGCAACCCTCGCCGCGCAGGCGTTAGAGGTCGGCTTTCCGCTGCTCATCAAGGCTTCCGCCGGTGGCGGGGGCAAAGGCATGCGGATCGTCACGGAACAGGCGGATTTTGCTGCCGCGCTTGAGAGTGCCCGGCGCGAAGCACTCGCCGCTTTTGCCGACGATCAGGTATTGCTCGAGCGCTATCTCGGGGCACCAAAACACATTGAAGTGCAGATTCTCGCCGACAACCACGGCAACACATTGCATCTGTTTGAACGGGACTGTTCGGTTCAGCGGCGCCA
>JAQBYL010000375.1 GCA_027622495.1 Pseudomonadota bacterium | reverse complement strand
GACTTTTACTAACAAAGTACCAGACGGCCGCAGTGAGGCAGCCGGAACCGACTGAGTACAGGAGAAATCGATATGAGTGAACTACCAACCAGGGTCCTGGCCGAACTGGATTTTGATCCAGACGAATTGCGAGCAAAATATCAGGCGGAGCGCGACAAGCGAATTCGTCCCGAGGGCAATCAGCAATATGTGGAGGTCAACGGCGACTTCGCGCATTTTCTTGATGATCCCTACGTTGAGCCCGGCTTCAAACGTGATCCTCTGACTGACGATGTTGATGTGGTGATCATTGGCGGCGGTTTCGGTGGTCTGCTTGCCGCGGCCAGATTTCGCGAGGCGGGTATCAATGACATCCGCATTATCGAGGCGGGCGGTGACTTCGGCGGAACCTGGTACTGGAACCGCTATCCGGGTGCCCAGTGTGACATCGAATCCTACTGCTATCTGCCACTGCTCGAAGAACTCGGCTACATGCCGAAAGAAAAGTATTCCTACGCACCGGAAATCTTTGAGCACTCCCAGCGCATCGCCAATCACTTCGATCTGTATTCGCGAGCCTGCTTTCAGACCCGTGTTACTGATCTGACCTGGAACGAGCAACGCGCGCGCTGGAGCGTTACCACCGATCGTGATGACGAAATGAAAGCCCGTTTTGTAGTGATGGCAACCGGTCCGTTGAACCGGCCGAAACTGCCGGCCATACCTGGTCTTGATGACTTTGAAGGTCACACCTTTCACACCAGCCGCTGGGACTATGACTACACCGGCGGCGATCACAAAGGCAATCTGCACAAGCTTGCAGACAAAAAGGTGGCGGTGATCGGTACCGGTGCTACCACCATTCAGAGCGTGCCGTATGTGGGGGCGAGCGCTGAACATCTGTATCTGTTCCAACGCACCCCCTCATCTGTGGATCTGCGCGGGAATTCGCCCACCGATCCCGCCTGGGTTAAAACGCTGGAACCAGGCTGGCAGCGCGAAAGGCGCGAGAATTTCAACGCCATGGTCACCGGTCAGCCGGTTGAAAAAGACCTGGTGAACGACGGCTGGACCGACATCTTCCGTAATCTGGCCAGCATGATGCCCACGAAGGGTGAACCCGGTGTGTCGATGGAGCAGGCAGCAGCCCTTGCAGAAATCGCAGATTTTAAAAAGATGAACGGCATCCGCGCACGGGTCGACAGCATCGTTGAAGATCAGCCGACCGCCGAGGATCTGAAACCCTGGTATCGGCAGTTCTGCAAACGCCCCACCTTCAACGATGAATATCTGCCGACGTTCAACCTTCCCAACGTCACCCTGATCGACACCAGTGAAACGCAAGGGGTGGAGCGGATAACGAAGAAAGGTGTGGTTGCAGGCGGGGTTGAATACGAAGTCGACTGCATCATCTATGCAACCGGCTTCGAAGTCGGGACTGCGTACACGCGCCGGGCCGGTTATGAAATTACCGGGCAGAATGGGGTAAAGCTGTCGGACTACTGGGCCGATGGCACGAAGACCTTCCACGGTTTTTCAAGTCACGGCTTTCCCAACTGCTATCAGCTCGGTCTTGGCCAGAACGGTCTTTCAGCCAACCTGACGGCTGTTCTGGATGATCAGGCTCAGCACGTGGCCTACATCATCAAAGAAGTGACCGGTCGCAACCAGCGATATGCGCAACCTTCTGAACAAGCGGAAGCTGAATGGGTGGCTACCATCAAGAGTCTCGCGGTGATGAACGTGGCTTTCTTCGAAGCCTGCACGCCTGGCTATTACAACAACGAAGGCAAGATCGCTGAAGGCGGCGGCATCCAGGGCGACTCCTATGCGCCAGGTGCCAATGCATTCAATGAGTTGCTTAAAGCCTGGCGTAAGGCCGGTGACCTGAATGGTCTGGAGCTCAACTGACGTTGATGCTCTGCATTGAGGATCAGTCGGGTCGAGTTTTCCGACTGATCGATGCTCTATGAAACCGAACGTTGTCATCATCTTCCCGGATCAGCTGCGAGCGCAGTCGCTGCCGCTGTATGGTGAACAGCAGATCGAGACCCCGCATATCGATCGGCTGGCGGCCCAGGGGGTCACGCTCGACAACGCGATCTCGAATTGCCCGGTGTGTACACCGGCGCGGGCAATGCTCGTGACCGGCCGCTACCCCCAGACCACCGGCCACCTGATCAACACAACGCGAACCCGCCACAGCGAGATCTCTATCGCTGATGCCTTTGCTCACGCCGGTTATCGAACCGGTTGGGTGGGTAAGTGGCACCTTCACACCGGTCTGTGGCCGGCCCTGGACCGCATGCCGCAGCATCCAGACTGGGTGCCGGAAGGGCGCGACCGTCTCGGTTTTCAGTACTGGCGCGCGTATAACCAGCACATGGTTTATTTCAACGGCTTCGTGCACAAAGACGACTGGAACTACGAGCGCTGGAAGGGTTACGAAACCGAAGGTCTGATGGACTACGCGGAAGAATTTGTGGATCAGGACGACGAGCGCCCGTTTCTGCTGTGCCTCTCACCGCACCCACCGCATTTCACGCCGTTCGAATTTGCGCCCGCCGAGTGTTATGAACGGCTGCCCGACCATCTGGCTCTGCCGCCCAACGTCCCGCCTGAAATGCAACAGACCGCAAAGGACATGTACCGGCATTATCTCGCGATGATCCTGGCGGTGGATGACATGGTCGGACGCCTGTATGGCCATCTGGAGAGTCGCGGTGTGCTCGACAACACAATCATTGTGTTTGCATCGGATCATGGCACGCAAGGCGGTTCGCAGGGAGTCAATCCGTGGTCGAAAAAAAATCCCTACGACGCCTCGATAAAAATACCGGCGATCGTGCGTATGCCGGATCAGACCGCTGCAGGAACGCGTACAGATGAACTGCTGTCGATAGTGGATGTGTTTCCAACGCTGTGTGGGCTGGCCGGTGTGCCGGTGCCTCGATCGGTTGAAGGCATGAACCTTTCGCACCTGTTCAGCGGTGTGGGGCAGGGCCGCCGTGAAAGTGCGTTCCTGATGAATTTTTCTAAATACTTCGACTGGTTTCAGGATGGTGCTGAATGGCGTGGTGTTCGATCCCGGACCCACACCTATGCGCGCTGGTTGTCGGGGCGTGAAGAGTTCTACGACCTTCGAGCGGATCCCTGGCAACTTAACAATCTGCTGCTCGATCGCTCAAAAAGCACAGATCTCGAGTATCACAAGGCATTGCTCGAAGCTCATCAGCAGCAACGGCATGATGAACTGGTTGCCTGCACCGACTGGAAACACTGGCTTGATGAGCAACGTCGGGTGGTGCGAAATGCCTATGGCGAGCTCAGTCATCCGGAGTCACTGCCGGACTGGTCGCTGCTTGAGTCAGCCAGCTAGCCCGAGTTGTGGCAGGCATGGATTCGCGGTCCGCCGCACTTGACGTATACTCGCACTTTTCCACCCTATTCTTGATGGCGCAAACACTCCTCCTTACTGGTTTTCATCGTTCCGGGACTTCTATGACCGCGAACCTGCTTCTGAAGGCAGGTCTGTATCTGGGCGAGTCCCTGGTGCCGGGCAATCAATCCAATCTCCACGGCCATTTTGAAGATGCTGATATCGTTCGTTTTCACGACAAGCTGCTGGCCGCCCGGGGCCTGACCTGGCAGGTCAACCGGCCGTTTCTTGCCCATGTCAGCCCACTCGACTGGCAGTGGATGGCAGATTTCGCCATGCAGCGCAGTCGCGAAGGCATCTGGGGGTTTAAAGATCCGCGGCTGTGTCTGTTCACGCACTTGTGGAAACAAGTCATCCCCAGTGCCCGCATACTGTTTGTTTACCGACCACCGGCAGAGTGTGTTTATTCCCTGAAGAAACGCTCGGCGCGTGAACTGATGAGCGGGCGAGGTGCACATGCTTCCAACCTCAAATTCTGGCAGGAACTCGACCTCGGGCTTTCGATTTATCACTGCTATACCAGCATGTTCCTGCGCCACGCACGCCACTTTCCATCAGATATCGCGTTCGTGTCGCGGCAGGCATTGATCGATGGCTTCGATCTCATGGATGCGCTGAAACGGTTGTGGGGTATAGAGCTTGATGCGGTCCCCATCGATCAGGTTTTTGATCCTGAGATAACCGGTGACAGCGGTGGCGTGACTTTCGCGACAGACAAGCGGTTGCTTGCCGCGGTAAACGAAAATGCTCTCGAGATCGAAAGCCGACTACTGGAGACAAAGACGTGAACGCAGATCAACTGATGGACAAGGTGATCATCGAGTTACCACCGTCGCTGGAAGAAGCCCTTGCCGAACTGGAGCTGCTGCGTTTTGAACAACAGCTCCTGCGCGCGCAGGTCAGGGATTTTGAAGACCAGGCGCTGATGCTCGACAAAATGCAGCAGAATCTGGATGGATCAGCGGCACGCATTGTGGATCTGGAAGCGCAGCTGAGAAACCGCTACGAACGGGTGGCGTGGCTTGAAAATGCGCTCACC
>JAQBYL010000374.1 GCA_027622495.1 Pseudomonadota bacterium | reverse complement strand
TCGCTCGCAGGTATCGTGATGCCGCCACTGGTCACAGCCCTGGTGCAGATGCTCGGTTGGCGTGGCGCGTTTGTTGTGTTCGCCTTGATCGTCGCCGTAGTCCTGACCCCCATCGTTATTCTGTTTCTGAAAAACCGGCCGGAAGACATCGGCGAAGTGCGCGACGGTCACCACTACACATCAAACCACCCGGCCACCCCCCCATCGGAATCAGACAGCCGCCTGTGGCGCTGGCAGGAAATGCTGCGTTCACCCGCTTTCTGGTCAATCGGTGTCATGTTCGGTGCCATGGGATGCGTGTACTCAGCCGTCATGCTGCACCTGTTCGGACATATGAAAGACATCGGCACCACCGGCGAGCAGGCCGCCATTGTGCTGAGTGTGACCGCGCTCTTCTCCGCCCTCGGCAAACCGCTGGTCGGCTGGATGTCGGACTGGCTGGGGGCACGCATAACCATCTGGATGGCGTTGATCGTGCAGGCCATATCGCTCGTCATGTTTGCCAATGCAGAAAGCTATGTGTTCTGCCTGATTGCTGGCTGTACCTACGGTTTTGGCTATGCCGGGATGAGCCCGTTACGCACCTTTTCTTTGTCGGTTGCCATCGGCAACCGATCCTTTGGCAAGGCCAACGGCGTCCTTCGCCTGGTGGAACTCCCGCTGGTCATTTCCGCATCGCCGCTGGCCGGTTACATCTACGACAGCACCGGTAGCTACCAGAGTGCGTTTATCATTCTGGCCGGTCTGATGGCGGCGTCGTGCGCAGGACCGTTCTTCATCCAGGCAGGTGGTGCGATCGAGCGGCGCAAGCTGGCCGCCGGTATGGCGACCAGCTAGCCAACAACCGCGAACAGTCAGGCAGACATCGCCACCTGATAACCTGCTCGGGCTTCAAGCCGTTGAAAATAGGCTGCAATCCCGGCAGGAAGATCCCGCGGAACCAATCGTGTAACCAGCATGATCGAATAACCAGTCATGATGTCTGCTGCACTGAATTCTTCGCACAGCCAGGTCCGACCGGCGATCTCCTTATCCAGCGCTTCCACGCATACCCAGGCACGATTGCGCATTTCGACGATCGAAGCTTCGCTTTGCTCCGCTTTCGAAAATTCACGCCGATGGTTAACGATTTCACCCAGGGGACGGGCAAACGTGGCTTCCGCGAACCAGCACCACTGCAGAAAGTGGGCATGCTCATCGGTGCAGGGTTCAGGCGCAAGGCGCCCATTACCATATCGCTCAAGAAGAACCTGTACCATGGCACCCGACTCGAACAGGGTCAGATCGCCGTCGATCATGACCGGGACTTTGCCCACCGGATTCAGTTTTCGCCACTCTGGCGACGCCCGGTATTCGCCGGAGAAATCCACCGGAACCACTTCGTAGTCGAGACCAAGCTCCTCACAAAGCCAGATCACCCGGACGGATCGCGTGCCCGGTACATGGTAGATGCGGATCATGTTCTCTCCTAATCAGACCTTGCGATAAAACGGTTCGCGCGCGCGGACCGGGTCGAGCAGTGACCAGTCGCCGGATTCAACCTGATAGCCTTGCGGATAGGGTGCTCTGGGTTCCATATCGAGAGAGGCGAGAACCCGGTCGTCGCGGTAATACACCTGCAGCGTCAGGCTGACCAGTACCGCGGCCAGGTCGCCACGCTTGCGGCGGAATCTTTCGGCGACCTCCGCACGTTCTGGCGGTACGAGGTCCGCGAAAGATCCAGCTGCGCCTGATGACAGTTCATCAAGACAGGTTAGTGCGTTGATGATCGCCTGGTGCTGGGTACGAAGAATCAACAGAAGCTCGTTCTGGATGAGTTCATCACCGGCACCGGGCACACCATAGGTAATGTCTGCGGGGATCATGATGTCCGATATCGCCGCCAGGTTGCGCCGTTCGGCATGGGTTAGCGGTTTATCGCTTGCGATTACCTGATCAGACATCTCATCTTTCCTGATCTAATCAAACAGATTGGCGAGGCGCTGTTTCATCGCATCCGCAATGTAGAGTGCGAGCGCCTGGATGGTACAGGTGGGATTCACCCCGGCACTGGTGACAAAAACGCTGCCATCACACACGAACAGGTTGCGCACATCGTGGCTGCGACCCCATTCGTTGACCACCGAGCGTTGCGGGTCTTTCCCCATCCGCGCTGTCCCCATCAGGTGCCAGCCACCGACCCGGATCGGAGCTTCAGAAAACACATCAATTGCCCCGGCTGCCTTCAGCACTTCCGTTCCCCGTGCTACCGCAAAACTGAGCATCTGACGGCTGTTGTCGCTCAACTCATAGGTGATCTTCGGTGCAGGGATGCCGTGTGTGTCGGTTAACGTGTCATCCAGCGTCACGGTGTTGTGCTCTTCCGGCAGATCCTCGCAGATCCCCACCATACCGGTAATCCTGTTGAACAATCGCCTGTAGGCGGCATGGTGATCGGCACCCCAGGGTATGCGTCCGGAAAACATGCCGTTGAACGCAGTCATCACCGGTCCGCGACCGCGGGTTATTTCAAAGGTAAAACCGCGTTGATAACCGCGGGCTTCATCAGTTTCGTAGAATTCCTGACTCCAGATACAGTTGCCCGGTCCCGCATATCCGTCCAGCTCATCATCGAAGATTCCCTGGATTGATGCATAGGGGTGGAACATCAGGTTCTTCCCCACCAGCCCGCTCGAGTTGGCAAGCCCATCGGGAAAGCGGGAAGAGACTGAATTCAACAGTATCCGCGGTGTGCCTACACCGTTGCAGGCCAGCACAACAACTTCCGCACGCTGATGATGTTGCTGCCCATGCTCATCGAAATACACGGCCCCGGTCGCCATATCGTTCTTGTCCACCGTGATCTCACTCACGCGGCAGTGTGTCCGGACTTCTACCCCTGCGCGTATCGCGTGGGGCCAGTAGGTGATATCGCTACTGGCTTTTGCGCCCTGAGCACAACCGCTCACACAGGCACCCAGGTTGATGCACTTGTCGCGGCCATCATAGGCTTGAGTGGCAATCGCCGAATCCGATGGCCACCAGTGCCAGCCGAGATTGTTGAATCCTGCCGCCAGGCGCTGACCCGATTTGCCCAGGGGCAGTGGCGGCATGACGGGCTCTTTTGGTGGATAAGCTGGATCGCCTGCAAGGCCAGAGACACCCGTCATGCGATCATTTTCAGCGTAGAACGGCGCGAGCGTGCTGTAATCGATGGGCCAGTCTTCGCCAATTCCGTCACACGACCGCACCCGGAAATCCGACGGGTGAAAGCGCGGGTAATGACCTGCGTACAGAATGGTTCCACCGCCAACACCATTGAAGTTGGCGACCTTGATCGGGGAAGCGTCGTCGTTGATCGGGTAATCGGTAACTCTACCGCGGCGATTGGGGCTGATGCTGAAATCGCTGAACTGACGGCTTTCCCAGTCGCGGCTGTTGCTCGGATAGTCCGACGGTTTCATCCAGCCGCCCTGCTCCAGGCAGACGATACGCATTTTCGTCTCTGCCAGACTGAAGGCCAGCGCAGCAGCACTTGCCCCCGCACCGATAATCAGAACATCAACGACATCTTCGGCCATGACTTAAGTTCTCTAGCGGTTATATGTAAGCCTCAATCAGCGACGGCCCCGGTTCGGTCAGCGATGCCTTCAGAGCCTTGTTGAATTCTTCAGCCGTGGTCGCCCGCCACGAAGTCATGCCCATGCCTTCGGCGAGCTTGGCCCAGTTGAGTTCCGGGTTACCCAGATCAAGCATGCTCATCGCTTTCGGTCCCGGGTTGTGGGCACCTACCCTGGCAAACTCGAGTTGCAGAATGGCGTACTTGCGGTTGGCGAAGATCACAGTGGTGACGTTGAGTTTTTCGCGCGCCATGGTCCACAGTGCCTGCACCGTGTACATGCCTCCGCCGTCGGCCTGCAGACACATGACCCTTCGATCCGGACAGGCAACTGCCGCACCCACTGCGGTCGGCAAACCATAGCCAATGGATCCACCACTCAATACTAACCAGTCATGTGGCGGCGCACCGCGGGTGCTGAATACACTCCCACCGCCCGAGGTACCACCTTCGTCAACCACCAGCGCATTGTCCGGCATCAGGTGGGCAATTGCCGCACCGATCGAATGAGCATTCAGATCGCCTTTTGGCAGAGCAGGTTTTTCGCTCACATGCAGGATCGCCTGTTTGCGTGACGCCCCCACCGCCTCCGCCAGCGCCTGCAGAGAACCGTCCAGATCACCGCCGCGCTCAACCAGCGTGTGCAGGTCGCACCCTTCCGGGGTCAACCAGTTGGGTTTGTCGGGGTAAGCAAAAAAGGTGATCGGTGGCTGAGTGTTGATCAGGATCAGATGGCGGGCCCCGGCCAGCACTTCTGCCGCCTGCTCACCGAAGTAAGGCAACCGTGTGACGTCTACGCGCCCGGCGCCCCGTTCAATTCGCGGTACAAATGTATCGGTAACAAGGCGCGCACCGGTTGCCTGTGCAATCG
>JAQBYL010000373.1 GCA_027622495.1 Pseudomonadota bacterium | reverse complement strand
TCTAGTTATCCTTGCAATATCGTTTCTGCCGCCCAATCTACTGGTTTGGCCAGGGGGGTTCTGTGTGCTTTGCCGGAAGCGCCTGCGATAGAGTTCTCAATCTTCGGAGATCAGATTCTTCGATATGGGTTTTTTCACTTTGGCGCCCAGCTCGCGGAACTGCTCCACCTGCTTGACCAGGTTTGCCTTGCCGGTGGTGAGCTTGCTGAACGCACTCTGATAGGTGCGATCCACCGTGTCGATCTGCTTGCCGAGCTGCTCCATCTCACCAATGAAGATCCGTAATTTGTCGTACAGGGCCCCACCACGACGGGCGATCTCTTCGGCATTGCGACTCTGTTTTTCATAGCGCCAGACCGTGTGAATGATGCGCAACGTCATCATCAGGGTGGTTGGGCTGACGATCACAATGCGTCTGTCAAAAGCGTCACTGAAGAGCCGCTGGTCATGTTCCATGGCGATGGTGAACGCACTCTCGATAGGCAAGAACATCAGCACGAAGTCGAGGGAACGCACATCTTTAAGCTGATCATAATCCTGTTCCGACAGGCGTTTGACATGGGCGCGCAGACTCACCAGATACTCGCCCATGGCCTGTGCGCGCGATTCATCGTCCTCGCTTGCCAGCGCCCGCTCGTACGCAACAAGCGAAACCTTGGCATCGATGATCACGTCTTTGTCGTCGGGCAGACGGATCAGCGCATCGGGGCGTTTGAGTTCGCCTGAAGCAGAGCGTTGGGCTTCCTGCAGAAAATACTCATGATCACGGCGCAAGCCGGATTCCTCCAGCACCCGCTCCAGCACCATCTCACCCCAGTTGCCCTGGAGTTTGACGTCGCCTTTGAGTGCCCGGGTGAGGTTTTCCGCTTCTTCGTTGATCCGCTCGCTCGACTTCTGCAGATTGCGTACTTCAGTGAGGAGCGAAGCGCGGTCCTTGGTGTCGGTGTGATACACCTCCTCCACCCGTTTTTTGAAGTCGACGATCTGATCTTTGAATGGCGACAGCACCGAGAACAGCTTCTGCTGTTGGACCTCCCCTTGCCGTTCGAAGATGCGATTCGCCAGATTCTCAAACTCAAGCTTCATGGCCTCGTTGCCCTCGCGGAAAACGGCTTCTTTTTCTGCGAAAGATTTTCGACTTTCTTCGAGTGTGGCGTTCAGGGCTGCATATTGTGCCTGCGCGCTGGCCAGTGACCGGTTCTGTTCAGCCAGATCCAGATTGGACTGGCGGAGTTGCGTCTCCAGGACTTCAACGCGTCCTTCCATGCGAGTCAGGTCACGGGAGCGAATGGTCAGCCGCTCTTCAATCAGGCGGATATTGATCTGGCTCTGCTCGGCGTTCTGTTGCAGCCCGCGTTCAAACGCCTCGGCTGCCTCACGCCGCGCAATGATGCGACCGATGAAGCTGGTGAAGAGGACGCCGGCCAGCGCCGCGATCGGGATGAACCACCACAGCTGAATGGCGACCGGCAGGTTCATCGGCCGTAACCGATGGGTGTGAGGCGATTAATAGCCGGTCTTCTCACGTTTCTCCTGCGCGGTTCCGCGTGCAGCAGCCAGTTGCGATCCCGCGGCCTGCATCATGAAGGCAGAGTCTGTGCCGAGCATGACCATATTGAAACCCGCTTTCAGATACTTGCGCGTATATTCAAGGCTCGAGGTGTGTATGCCGGCGGCGATTTTGTACTTGCGGCATACGTCGAGGATGCGCTGGACCTGCTCCGCGTGTTTTGGATGGTCGTTGTCACCGGTCGGTGGCAGACCCAGAGCAAGTGCCAGATCAGAAGGTCCGATGTACAGGCCATCCACGCCCGGTGTGGAAGCCACCTCCTCCAGATTTTCGAGCCCCTGGGCAGTTTCGATCATGGCAATACATGCCATCTGACCGTTGGCCTGCGCGGCATATCCGCGGCCTCCATACATGGCCGCGCGAATCGGACCGAATGAGCGGTTGCCATCCGGCGGATAGCGGCAGGCGGCAACCGCACGCAGGGCTTCTTCGCGATTGTTCACCATGGGGACGATCACGCCGTATGCACCGGCATCCAGAACTTTCATTATTTCGTAGGGTTCGTTCCAGGGCACCCGGACCAGCGGCGTGGTTTCTGATGTAGACAGGGCTGGCAGCATGTAGGTGAGGTCCTGATAATCGATCAAGCCGTGCTGCAGATCGATGCAGGCCCAGTCGAAACCCATCCTGCCCATGGCCTCGGCACTGTAGGCATTTGCCATGGAAAGCCAGCAGCCGATCGTCTGTTCGCCGTTGCGCCATCTGGCCAGTGTTGCATTCGCCCTCATTGATCCTTCCTGTTCCAAATCCGGCCGCCACTTTACCATAGTGGTCGCGCAGTCCAGAATTGCCGATTGTGCTGGTACGAGGGAGAAAGGGATCGTCATGAAGAAAAAAGTTGCCGTTCAGTTGCCACGCCAGGCTGCAAGCAATCTGGCTGAACGTTACGCGCTGGAGCTTGAAGCCCTCGAGCCCGTTGCCGACATCGTGGAAGTGGACGGCTCGACCGCAGCATCTTTTATCGAAGGGGCACGCGATGCAGATGCGCTGATCACCAGCTGGGGAATCCAGATTTCCGAAGAGATCATCTCGCAGCTTGAAAAGTGTGTGGTCATCGGCGTTGGCAGCGTCGGCGTAGACATGGTCGATATCACGGCTGCAACCAAAGCGGGCATCGTGGTGACCAATGTCCCGGATGTTTTCATCGAAGAAGTTGCCGACCATGCGCTCATGCTGCTGCTCGCAGCGGGTCGACGGACAAAGATACAAGACCAGATGGCACGCGATGGCCGCTGGTACGAAGGTCGGCCCTTGCTCAACCACGTGCCCAGGCTCATGGGTCAGACCCTGGGTCTATTTGCTTTTGGCAATGTCGCACGCTGCACCGCGCGGCGCGCAGTCGCATTCGGGATGCGGGTAATTGCTTATGATCCGTATGTCAGTGAATTGACCATCAGCGATGCGGGTGTGGAGCCGGTGACCTTTCACGAACTGCTGGAACGCAGTGACTATCTGTCGGTGCACTCACCGTTGAATGGCGAGACCCGGCATTCCATCAATGCTGCTGCTCTGGCCAGAATGAAAAAGAGCGCCATCATTATCAACACAGCCCGCGGACCGATCATCAACGAAGCTGATCTGATTGATGCCTTGAACAGCGGGCAGATTGCTGCCGCAGGGCTCGACGTGTTAGAGCAGGAGCCTCCTGATCTGAATAACCCGCTTTTCAAAATGGATAACGTTATCGTTACACCACATGTTGCTTCGGCAACCACCAGGATGCGGCCAGAAACAAGGCGCCGCACCGGGCGTGAAGTCGCCATGGTGCTGCGCAATCGCTGGCCGATGAGTTGTGTGAACCCCACCGTGCTACCTCGGGTGCAACTTGAACGCTGGCAGCCTTACCCAATGAATCGCGGTCCGAATCGTTAGACCCTTACTAAAACCAAGGAACACACAATGAGAATACTGATATCCGTGCTTACGGCACTCCTGCTGCTGCAGCCCCTCAATGCCCTGGCTGCGGACAGTGCAACCGACACCAAGATCAAAGCGGCGATTGCTGCTGATATTCGCAGCGAAGCTGACAAGGCGCGGGACGCGAACAGAAAGCCACTGGAAACCCTGCAGTTTTTCGGTTTGAAAGAAGACATGAAGGTGCTCGAACTGCTCCCTGGCGGAGGCTGGTACACCAAAATTCTGGCGCCGGTGCTGTATGAGAAAGGCAAGCTGTATGTGTCGATCGGCACACAGGGGTTAGAAGCCAACCTGATCGGTCAGCCGGGGTTTGATCGCATTGAAGTGATTCAACCCGAAGGCGCATTTAATCGCGTGGGACGGCGTTTTGAAGGGGTCAGTTTCAAAGCAAATGACCTGGACATGGTGCTCACGTTCCGCAATCTGCACAACATGACCGATGCCGGTCGAGCATCCCTCAACAAAGACTCCTTCAACGCCCTGAAACCCGGAGGTTTGTACGGTGTTGTGGATCACACCCGTCGTCACATGCAATCGGAGTCCGATGAGAACTGGCGTCGAATGGATCCTGTGCTGATGATCAAAGAAATTGAAGCTGCGGGTTTCGAGTTTGTGGATACATCGTCTCTGCACTATCGTGCAGATGACGAACTGATTTACGAGGTCGGACGAAAAACCGTTACCGGTAACACCGATCGCTTCACGCTGTTGTTTCGCAAACCAGAGTAGAAACGGCGTCAGCGTCGACGCTAACGCGCTTTCAGGCAGTGATAGACCGCCCGGGTGAGACGGGCCACCCGGGTGTCGCCGTCGAGATTGGTTTCCATCTGGTTCATCGCGTAGCCAATCCCGAGCTTGAGATCAGGATCCGCAAAACCCGTTGAGCCACCCGCCCCAGAGTGCCCGAATGCATTCGGATTGGGACCGTGCATATTGTCGCTGTTCAGGTTCATACCTCGACCCCTGCGCATCTGTCGGTTCAAGACCAGATCTACACCGTCG